>CALIQO010000238.1 GCA_938044055.1 uncultured Saprospiraceae bacterium | reverse complement strand
AGTGGACCTGCATTATTGAATCTTACGTTATATAAATCTGTAACTATGGAATTGAGTACTTCACACTCTATCAAGCTTGTTCCTGCTTCAACTGTTATGTTGCGTGTAGAGAATTCTGCTAGATCCATAATACCATTGACCATGATGTGTGACGAACCAAAATTAAAATGCTTAGGATACTCCTCAAATGAATTCCATATATCGGTCGTAACCTTATGGCCGTTGCTATTAAATGTTCCTGCTTCGAAGGTAAGGATGTCACTTGATAAATCATCCAGAAGCGTCCACTGTCCGGCGCTTCCAATAAACAATAACTCAGGAAGATGGACTTCTCGGGTCTCAATATAATTATCCGTTGTTGATGAAAAATATATTTCATGAAAACCTGTAGAATTAATCCTCGCACTTGAATTCAGGTCAAAATTTCCACTTACAGTTAAAGAACTCTCTAGCGTATTGGTACCATCAAGCAACAGTTCAAGTCCCTCTTTATTACTCCAGATAAAGTTGCGACATTCTGCATTGAAAGGACTAGGGATCCTTATGTCACCTTCAGATCCTCCATCTATAAATACATCATCTTTAATAGTGGGTATACATCCATTATTCGATCCTCCTTGAATTTCCCAATTCGAGGGATCATTCCAATCGCCTACTGATCCTGCAGGTCTCCATAAGTAAGAAATAGTATTAGGAGGACTTACCAGGTTCCATCCAGTTGATCCGCCTTGCAAGACACCATTAGACAAATTGAAATTAGCTCCATTCGAGGAAACTCCTGCAATGTTGTTAATGATTGCATCGTTTATTGTGAGCGTTCCTCCATTCTTTCTGAAGATACTCTCATCGGTATGAACACTTGAAAATATGGTAAGTAGGTCATCACAATCATTGACCTTAGGCGTAATGATGACACCATTAAAGGTAACATCACTGTCCCTGCCATTGCCCCCATTAAATAATATGGAAGATCCATGATTTACTACAGTAAATTTTCCATTTACGGTAAATTCATCTGCTAGCTTCGTATCACCCGTATCTTCAATAACTATACTTTCTACTATGCAACTCCTACATTCAAAGTTGTTGTGTTCAATTACTGCACCTCCGGTGGGTGTATCTGAATATTCAAGGAG
Source organism: uncultured Saprospiraceae bacterium (assembly GCA_938044055.1). Classification (GTDB taxonomy): domain Bacteria; phylum Bacteroidota; class Bacteroidia; order Chitinophagales; family Saprospiraceae; genus JABDLO01. The sequence goes on along the minus strand of CALIQO010000238.1, from coordinate 13,549 downwards.
GTGAATTTCATGAAAACTAAAAGCCGGGCCATTTAATTGCTTGGGACTTCCGCGGAACCTCCTTGTTCGAATCGTATGATTTCCTGTAACTACAAGAGATCCATAAGTGAATCCAGATTCCCATTCTTGGCATAATATATCAGATGAGCCAGAGTTAAAAAGCTTGGTAAAAGGAGCATTTGATGGTTCATCATCCTCAAATAGAATTTTTCCACTTGTCACGTCATGACCATTGGAATTCCATGTCCCTGCGAACATTCTTATCTGTGCAGAAGCTGTCAGATCATCTAGTTGATTAAATGTGCCTGCTGTATTTTTAATTTCAACATTGGATAAATCATGTCCACTGGATGTGATATTATGATTATTAGCCCCTTCAAAAATCCACTTATTGTTAAGTATAAATGTGCTGGCATATTCCAATCTATGCGTAGATAGAAATGCTAAATCGCCATGCACGGTTATATCTACTTCATTATTATCAGTCCCATTAAGGAAAATTCTGAAATTATCTGCCGTTTCAACTAGAATAGAATGAACCTCATAAGAGCCTGGTTGAATTCGTACATTCCAAGTAGAGGTGGTGCTAGATTGGTCTGTAAAGTGTACAACTGAATTGGCATTAGGAATTATACCGGCCCCATTTATCCCATCTGCATCCTTATACCACATGGATACATCATCCCAATCTCCATTTCCACCTACCCAGTATAGATCCGATTGGCTATTCGCAGAAATTGATAAGATGCCGAAAAGCAGGACGAAAACGAATTTGTACAGTTTAAATAAACCCATCTTTAATATTTTCTAAATTGAAAAAAGCAATACTAACGATTCCTAGCCTGGCTTTCTTCACCCTACAGGGTGAGATTTAGGGATTTCACTTGAATATTGTAGGTTATGCAAGGCCATGCGCCTCATTCTATTCCTCTAATATCAGATATGCTGTGAGTAGAAAGTGGAACTGAAGTATGTTCAGATGTTGTTTTTCAAGTAAAAAAGGTTAAAAATTTCTGGAAAGTATTGTGAATACCTTAGAAATATATTAGATCGTTTTATATTTGTATTTCGATCCTGAAGTGGGTTTAACACCTATATCTTATGATTAAAACATACTACACCATCCTGACTCTAAGCTTCTTGTTACTTGGAAGTAGTGCTTTTGCGCAAAAAACATATGTTACTAAATCTGGCCAGGCCATTACTATTTTCAGCAATGGTAAGTGGGAGTATACCGATATAGATGCAACAACCGATGATGGATCTTTATTTTCAAGTTCCGATTTCGATGTAAATCCGTTCGAAGAGCCTACTGATAAGAAGTATATTCTTACAGATGAAGAAGCTCGGATAGTTAATGATCTTAGAAATGATTTTCTATACCATGAAGCTGACTACTTTGTTAGATTCATGATTATTCAGACTCGAAATCAAGAAGGTAAAGCAACAAAAGAAGCTAAGAATCTTGAAGATGAACTAGAAGATAAATATAAGCTTGCCGCAAAACAACTTGATCGATTAAAGAAGGTAGAAGAAAAAGATCTTGACAAGAGACAAGAAACCATCCTTAGAGTAAGAAAAGTCTTAAACGAAGACTTCACTACTCAAAAGGAAGATGCTGGTGCAAGTCCCGATGAAAAATTTTCTTTTAGGCCGATCCAGAATGCTTCCACAGTTGTTTTACCACAATTCGAAGTAGATAATAGATATCCTCATGAAGTAGATGGAAATGGATGTGAAATCATCTATGATGACTTCGATAGATCTCTGAATAAAAAGAGAAAAGAAACCAAGCATTCTACATGGTTTACCTATACACATCCTAAGCTGTACAATTACTTTAAAGAGAAGGATTTTATAACAGCTGAATCGTCTCTGATGACAGTAGATGGAAAAACATATCTTAATGTAAGGATGATTCTAGCTACCAAGGATGCTAAAAGATCCTATGGACATATTGAGGAAGGCGCTCTGATGCGGGTTACGCTCATCAATGGTAATAGACTATTCCTTAATAACAACATCCGTTCTGAAGGGAAGATAGAGGCATATACAGGCAATACAGTATATCAGATGCTTTATCACATAGATGGGGATAAAAGGAAAGAACTTTCAGGTACTGAAATCGATAAGGTAGGCATCATGTGGACAACGGGTTTCGAAGAATACGATGTATACGAAGTAGACTTTATAACCAAGCATCTTGATTGTTTAGCTAATGGCAAGTAAAACCAAGCTAGGTCTTCATCTTCCCACTGATCCACGATGGATCGATCTCACGAAAATAAGTTTAGAAGATATTCTTACGGATCATGCCTATTGCGAGCAGAAAGCAGCAACCGCGTGTATAAGTCTTATCCAGCAGTATCCAGATAAAATAAGAATGGTAAGAGAATTGGCTCCTATTGTAACAGAAGAATGGGGACACTTCCGTCAAGTGTTACGGCTAATGGAAGAAAAAGGATGCACGCTAGGTAGACAACGTAAGGATGAATACGTCAATAAGATGATGCACTTCATCAAGAAGGATGGATCTCGTGATGGCCGGTTGGTCGAGAGATTGTTATTGTGTGCGTTAATAGAAGCCAGGAGTGCAGAACGGTTCAGATTACTTTCAATAGGTTTAGAAGATCAAGGTATGAAGTCGTTCTACCATGATTTTATGGTTTCAGAAGCAGGTCATTATCGGATGTTTTTAGACTTAGCTTATCATTATGGCAATGAAGAAAAAGTTAAAACTAGGTGGCAAGAGATTCTAAATTACGAAGCAGAAGTAATTAATGGCTTAGAAGTAAGAGGAGATAGAATGCATTAAATCTGGGTGATGTGTGGTGAAGACCCCGATTAATTAAGGGATTTCATTTAGTTATTCGCTTCTGTTTTAATAGAATAGGAGAAATAAAAAAGAGGCCTCTTATGTCAACACACTCGAGAACCTCACTATCTATGAAAACTTAATCTTATACACTTTACTTGCGTAAAGGATCAGAAATCATGCCAGAAAAAATATTCTTAGAATATCCCTTCTGATTATGATTTTTTAATTCTTTTTTAGTCTTTCTAATATCCCTGCATTATCTAATACAACTTCAGCATCAGCCCATCCTCTATTGATGGCTTTCACTTTCGCTCTTTCCGCATCTTCATAACCTGAGAACCCTGATAATATAAAGATTGTCCATCCTCCCTTGGTCCACTGCTCAATCTTTCCTATGTCCTTAGCTTTATTAATGTCAAAGTATATAGGATCCTCGTAGGAAGCCAGTCTAACTTTGTAGCTGCTCTTACCTGTAAACTTAGACGGCACCATGTAGCTTTCGTCACTATTACCGAGATTACTATTAGAAATCATCAACTCCATATCGTGTGTATTTAATGGAATTTTAGTGATAAAAGCATCCTTGTATCCACTTCTTTTTACAGTCTGGAGAACTTGTCTAGCTTCACTTTCATCCAGAAAATAACCCAGTCTTATCTTGACTAAATTAGATTGATCTACTTGATATATATTTCCAAACTTGGATAAGTGTCTGAAATTTTCTGCGCTTCCTCTAGACTTACTTAAGGCTGCAAGTTGGATAAAATACACTTTAGACCCATTAAACATTGTTTCGTTTAAAGCAACCATTCTTGCTCCTTCCCATGCACTTGTTACTTTGTTAGAAGGAGTTGCTTCTTCTAGGACGTAAGCTTCGGGCTTCTGAGTAGGTTCTTTAATGATTGGCTTGGTTTTCAATTCTTGAGCAGGAATATCAGCAGACCTTTCTACTGGCTGTTCCATTATAGTTTCTGCAACTACCTCAGGAAGAGGAGTGACGTTAACTACTTCTGCTTCTTGAGTGATTATATCTGTATCTGTTGTTTCCTTTACTTCTTTCTCATCCACTTCTACTGCGAAAAATTCTGCTTCTAATTCCTTCTGCTCTTCTTCTAACAGCACTGCTACATCGCTCGATGGTTTAGATATAAGGATAGATTCACTTACAGGAACTGAAAGAGGTAATCGTCCTTCTTCTACTTCGAAAGATAAGAATGAATCATTAACTTTAAAGGCGGTGAATATGTCAAGGTGCCCTTCCGATCCTAATCTATTAGAGCTGAAATATATCCTTTTAGAATCTACATCAACGTAAGGATATAAGTCGTCCGAAGGAGAATTCACTCCATTACCCATATTTTCTGGGAAAGACCATTCTCCAGCTCTTACTATGGTTCTGAATAGATCATATCCGCCTAATCCATGGATGTAATCTGATGCAAAATACAATATATGATTATCGAAGTAAGGTGTAATTTCATTACCTGGAGTGTTTACATTAGGTCCTAAATTTTCAGGCAATGTCCATGCTCCATCTTTTAAGTAACTGACATATAAATCATAACCTCCGTATCCTTCCGTCCTATTGGAACTGAAGTACAATGCTTCTCCATTAAATGCAAATGCAGGAAAGGCAGTAGAAGATCCAGTTTCATTGTGAGGATATGGCTTTTCATTGATGAAATCACCATTCTGATCAACATCAGCGATCAAGATGTAATGCTCCTCTTCATCCGAGAAAACAGGTGTGTAAGACTCTTTGAGGTTATTAACCATGACCGCACATTTCTGACCATCGCTAGAATAGGATATGGTTCCCATTTTATTAGAAGATCTCATAGGTGCTCTTAACATAGAAATACTAGTAGATTCAGTAGCCACAGCACCTGTCGTAAATAACCTTGTAACAGGGCGTCTCTCCTTATCTAAGCTAGGCTCGTTCAGGTCCGTTCTGAAAGAACAAAAAACCCAGTTGTCTCCATAAGGCATTATTCCGAATTCTGAGGCGCCTGTATTTCCACCGAAAGTAGAAACTTCATAATTTAGAGGCTTCTTAATATATTCTTCCGCATAATCACAACTCATAGAAAAATGTTCTCCTTGTACAGGATCTATTTCTTTTAATCTCTGGAATACTTCCTTAGCTTGCGGATACTTAGCCAGTTTTTTCAACGATTTTCCATATCCTAAGAGCTCCTCATCTGTTAACAAGGTATATTTCTCTGCTTCGGTAAACCATTTTACAGCTTCTAAATCATTATTCATATAAGCAAATGATTGCGCAAGGGCAGCCATTATGGAACCGTTATTAGGGTCATCCTTAAGTGCCTGATGGTAATGATAAGCCGCTAACTCAAATGCCTTAAGGTCATATTGCTTATTCGCTTTCTTAAGCATTTTCTGTGCTGTTAGATTACCCGTAACCATACATACGATTATCAAGGCAATCAATTGTAGTTTTCTTCTCATGATACTGATTTATATCTTTCTAACCAGAACTAGTCGTGAAACAGATTCGCCTGCAAATGCTGCTAACTAAAAATGCTTCAGGAACAAATATATATAAATAAACTATAATATGTTTTACATATTATAAATTTTCTTAATATTTATTTTAATGCTAAATCACTGAATTAGAAGGCTTGGAAACGAAATAGGGCCAAAATTGGCCTTTCATTGAGGCCTTTTCTGTGTATTCATGGAGACTTCCATCTGGTTTATTATAGAAATTCTAACAGAATATTAGTAGAAATTGAGTTATACTTGTATCAACACGCACCTTATATGAGCCCAAGAATAATTCTATCCGTAATTGCATTGCTGTTATCTATTAATCTCTCTAGTCAGAAACTAGACCACGTCCTCGGTGAGATTATAGTAGAATTACCGATGGATTTGCGACCAGAATCTTTTCTAGAAGAAAGGTCCAGTTTTAGAGGAAGAACCATAGAAATCAAGTCCTATCCAGTGATTTCATATCCTAAAAATATCTGGAGAATCTGCATAGACCATAAGACAGTCAATGAGATAGAATTTATGGAAGAACTTCAAGGTCGTCGTCAAGTTATAGCTGCACAACAAAATTTTATATTACAATACCGACGTACACCTAATGATCCTCAATTCAGCGCTCAATGGCAATTCATCAATGATGGTTCTAATGGAGGTACAGAAGATGTAGATACAGATGCAGAAGTTGCATGGGACATTACTACAGGTGGACTTACTGCAGAAGGAGATACCATTGTTCTCTGCGTAATTGATGATGGAGCAGATCTTACTCATGAAGATTTTCAAGGAAATCTATGGATCAATCATTCAGAAATTCCGAATAATGGCATCGATGATGATAACAATGGATTTACTGATGATTACAGAGGATGGGATTCTACCAGAGACGATGACGATGTCACCAGAGAAGGAAGCCACGGATCATCTGTCATGGGCATAGTAGGAGCTAAAGGAAACAATGGAATAGGCGTAACGGGTGTCAACTGGGATGTACAGATGATGATCGTAAGAGGAGGGACATCCTTCTCCAATGCTATCCAGGCTCTTTCGTATCCATATATAGCAAGAAAAAAATACAACGATACGAATGGTGCTGAAGGAAGTTATGTGGTCGGAATCAACTGTTCGTGGGGATTCGACCGGAGATTCGCTGAAGAAGCACCTATATGGTGCGACTTCTATGACGATTTAGGTGAGGTAGGAATTGTAACCGTCGCCTCCACAGCTAACATAGGGATAGATGTAGAAGTAGAAGGAGATCTTCCTACAACATGTACCAGCCCATTTTTAATCGGGGTAACGAATATGCAACGGACAGGTACATTAAGATCTAGTGCAGCATTTGGGGAAACCTCTATAGATATTTCAGCTCCTGGGGAAAATGTATTTACGACAAGAAAAGGAGGAGATTATCGCTCATTCGCAGGAACTTCTGGAGCTTCCCCGCATGTAACTGGGACCATCGGATTGATGTACTCCACGCCATGTGGATCTCTTACTGCAACCAGTAAAAGTTCACCCTCTGTGGCGGCAACTATGGTACGAGAAATATTGCTAGGAACAACAGAATATTACCAAAGCCTAGAAGGCAAACTTGTCTCAGAAGGATTGCTTAACATAGGAAATGCTATAACGACTGTGGAAGCACTCTGTGATGCCTGCTCCTATCCAAGTATAATTTCGTACTCTTCCACAATTGATGGAGCGTCCTTCGATGCAGATATGATTCCTGATAACAATGTGGATATCCGTTATAGACTTGTCGGTAGTACTGACTGGACAGAAGAAAGCGGTAAAACATTTCCTTTAATGGTTACCGGCTTGCAAGGATGTAATAAATATGAAATTCAATTCAAGACAGCTTGCAATGAGGAGAATACTTTCAGCCCTAGCACTTTCTTTGTGACAGACAACTGTTGTACCCTTCCTACAGAAGTGACACTCACAGAAGAAGACAATGCACTGAATTTTTCATGGCAAGATGTAACTGCAGCAGAGCATTATTTTGTGGAATTTAGAGAAGTAGGCACTGAGTTTTGGAATCTGGAAGTTGTGTTTGACAATTTTTATACCCTGGACCAGATCTTATCTTGTAAAGGATATGAATTCCGCATAAAGACTAAATGCAATGGGACAACAGAAACAGATTTTTCATTCCCTATGGCCCTCAGTACCAACTGTGATGACTGTACTTCTACGGAATATTGTATAATTGAAGCACTGGACAATGATTTCGAATGGATAGATAAAGTTTCTATAGGAAATACAAGCATTCAATCGGGAAAGAACTTTACAGGATATGCACATCTTATAGGTGCAGATGAAATCAATTTATCTAGAGGAATTACCTATCCGATAGAAATAGCGCTAGGTTTCAAAGCTGACAATTTCGAAGAAAACATAAAAGTATTTATTGACTGGAAAGGAGACGGAATATTTGATGAAGAAGATCTTGCTTTTGCCCAAGAAGCGGCCTCTTCATTTTCAGGAGAAATTACAGTGCCTATGGATGCTGAAATAGGTTATACACGTATGAGAATTCTGATGTCATTCAATGACATAGATAATACTTGTGATGCGCTGGCGCTTGAATATGGAGAAGTAGAAGATTATTGCGTGCTTGTAGGTGCCGCTGGAGATTGCAGCACTGCACTTAATGTCGAAACAACCGATGTTTCTGGCACTTCTATTTCATTGTTCTGGACAGCTATAAACGATGTGATTGATTATACCATCAGGTATCGACTTAAGGGTGCTTCTGACTGGACCGAGGAAACAAGCACTACTCCTGAAGCTACTATAAGTGGTCTCTCTAAATGTGAAACATATGAGACTCAAGTACGGGCTAATTGTTCCAATCAGAACACTGATTTTTCTGCGATAAGAGACATCCCTACGAGATGTTCTTCATCTACCCAGGATGATCATAGCATCAATCTTACTATAGGGCCTAACCCATTTATGGATAGAATAAATATTGCATGGGACCAAGAAGGATTAGGTGATGGTGAAAGAATTTCTAGAATTTCGTTAATGGCTTTAGACGGTTCACGGATTATTCAAGAAACCATTAATAGCGGATCTTCCAGTGTGGACTTAGATCTTAGTAACAAGCAACTTGTTCCAGGATTGTATCTTGTAAGTCTTCAGTCTTCTAGTCGCAGCTATATTCAGAAAGTGGTGAAATTATAAACATTCTGGGTAAGGATTCCTTGATGAGAGAGTGGGTATTAATTTATTCACCCAGGACATACTATAGAGACGTTTTCTTAATCAATATTCTCTTCATTAAATCGCTTTTCAATTTCTTCCCAGGCTTCTTTCCTCATCCATGGCCAGAATGTATTTTTTATAGAAGCAGAAATTCTAAAACCTTGGTTGTGGCTATTCTGATGATTCTTCCAGCATTCCTTATATAGCCATGCTTCCGCAAATCCTGCCCATTCTCCTACAGGTGATATAAGGTTTTTATAGAATGTAGGGAAAACCTCATACAAGTCAATTTTTTTCAGATCTTCTAACCTCAGCAATGATGCTTTAAGTGTTTCAGTTATATTATTGTAATCTTTCTCATCGAGTTCTTGATCAAGGTATAGCCTTGACAATGCTTCCCATATGGGTTTTCTAGATTCATACAGAGAATTTATATCAGTTGGTTTATCCATTTTTCTTGAAGTATCCCTAGCATGAAAGTAAAAGGTTAACTTTTCAAGAACAAGTATTTAAAACTTACTTTAGTTACTTGATTTAGTACTTAATAACATATTAAAATAAATAGAAAGTTCAGTACTCACTCTGCTACAATAAAAAAGGTGTCCGCTTAACCAGCGAACACCTCAAATTAACCGTTCATAAAAATTTTATCTTATATGGATCATTCTAGATACTGATACTTGATCCGCATATTTCATCTTATAGATATAGACTCCTTTATCTTTTACGATATCCTTATCTATACTCCAGTTATTTTCTCCTTTAGAGAATTGTTTCTGATCTAGATAAATGACTCTTCCAGATACATCATAGATGCCCATCTCAACTTCTCCAGCTTCAGGAATATAGAAATCAATTCCAGTAACATCCGTCCATGGATTGGGTCTATTCTGAGCTACCGTAAACGATATGTTTTCTTCTGTTGTTCGCAGTTTAAGTTCTGCTATATCGTCACCGATTATATAAGATTCAGTTGAGAATCTTGAATCGTGTACAATGGTAAGATTATCTGTATCAGCATAAGACCTTGCTTCGGCATCCAGCGTTATGTCAAGTGTTTCACTATCTACATTCTGGTGCGTTACCGCTATAATTCTTAATTCGTTATCGACAATAAAATAATCAATGTCCATGGTTGCACTTCTTACATCCTTAATGTCCCATCCTTGTATATCTAGAACCAACTGAATACCACTAACGTCAAGTGAATTGTCTATAACTAGATCTATGCTTGTGTGCTCCCCTACTGAAATCAGTTTCTTTTCTGTGGTAAGGAATACCGTTTCATTGCTTCTGGTTTCTATGGCCTTCTGACGCGCATTTGCGTAAGCGGAATTATTAAGATCACCCATTTTAACTCCAGTGAAATTAACAACCATATCGCTCTCTAAGCGGTCGATATCATATTGCTCTGCGTAAGGTTCTTCCCATGGATTACTTGCATCATCCCATGTGTAATCACTATCTACGAACATCCAGTTTTTATCCCCTCCGAATTCATCCGTTACACCTAGGATGATTTTTCTTAAGAGTAAGATATCAGAAGCAGTTAAGCTACCACTGTTGTTAACGTCTCCAGCAAGCAATCTATAAGGAGAATCAATATTATCGATTCCTAACAGGTGTCTCTGCAGGAGTACGATATCCAGTGTGCTTACCCCATTCAATATATCGTCGGATTCCATCTGAGGAATAACACTATAATTCGTTCCAACTCCCATGTGCATGAACTGATAATAACCATTATCCGCTGTCCATACATCATCAAGTTCAGATCCATCTAATCTTACTTTTACACCTTCAACCGTCTCATCCATTTCCGTCATGATGTCTCCTTCAACAATGATGTATTCTGCTACTTCACCGCATAAGTCCACCATATTCGAATCGATGATTTCTATGATAGTTCTACAGAAACTCTTGTTTCCGAACTGATCTGTAACCCACAATTCTACATCCTGAACCCCTACATCTACACATCCATAAGTTCTAAGGTCGTCATGAGCATCAGCTGAGAAACTCAAGTTAACTTCACTGTCGCAGGCTGCTTTCGATCCTTTATTTATAAGGTCAGGTGTAAGCATGACTAGTTCTATATCGTTGCCTGGAATCATAGGATCCATATCCATAGGGATTAAAGCAGTTGTAATATTATCTAGACATATTGCTTGAGGCGCTTTTATATTTCTTACTGTGAAGTAATGTTCACACATGTTGGTATTGCCACACTTATCGAAAACTTCCCACGTAATTTTATGTGTACCGATCGGGTAAGCGCCACTTGCATCTGGACCAGTTCCAGGAATTAAATTCATTCCGTCATCATTTGGATCAATTGTCCATCTGACATCAATTTCATCCGCAGGAGTACAATCATCGGAAGGCATAATTATAAGTTCCACTTGAACATCGCCACACTCAGAATCTGCACTTTCTACTGTGATATCTTCACAACCCATAATAGTTGGTGCCACATTATTACCTACCTTAATAATTTGCTCATATTCGAATGTAGGGAAGGTATTGTCGTCATCTCTTGTTTCTTGTCTACACCAGTCAATCACCTTCCATGTTCTCAATATCTTGAAACAAGCTTGTCCATCTTGTGTAAATTCAAATAGTTCATCTGAAAACTTGAATCCTACTTGGTTGCAGAACCCATCAGGAATAATCGGAACTGAAGATGAATCTGGTAAGCTTTCTGGATCAAGGTCATCAGATCCACATAGGTTCAGTGCATTGTAATCTCTAGGCCATACGATAGATCCATATTCTAGTGGAGTTGATGGCTCAATTATTATTGTCTGAAAACATGTCTGGATCACCGCTCCTGATGCATCTTTTAAGTCGAATCGGCGCGTTATTTCTCCTATCCCACAATCATTTACATCCTCTGTAGGAGTCTCTTCTACATCGTTCTGATCTGGGCAATTGTCTACAACTTCTGGAAAACCATAGGTTGCTGAAAGATTCAATAAGTCATAAGTTGTCTCACAATTGATAGTCATATCAGGTATGCATATCATACGAGCAGGCAATTTATCTTCCACTCTTACAGGAACCATACAAGAGTTGGTCAAGCCTCCTTCATCTGTAGCTTGGAGAACGACCATTACTTCTGTTCCTACTTCTTCACAACAGAACTCTACTTCTTCAAGGAATCCAGTCCCAGAAATCTCACAGATATCTGTCATCTTAGCAGCCAGAAGAGTTATGTCTCCGCATTCATCGAATGATCCTACATTCAATTGACTGGTTGTAACCTTACCCATGCCATTGCTGTTAAGAAATACTGCTAAGTCAGGCTGACACAGCATGATAGGACTAGCTAGGTCTGATACCGTGACATCCATTGTACAAGTCGATGTCGCATTAAGACACAGATCTATCAATTCAAATGTTACCGTTGTAGTACCTGCAGGAAACTGTAGGACTTGAGGCCCTTGAGCATCGACAACTGTATTATCACCATAATGTATATTAACAGTAACTGAGTTACCGCATAAATCAGAATATGTAGGCAATGGAATCATAGCTCCACCCGTACAGGCTTTTCCAGAAGTACTTATTGTGATGTCATCAGGACATGTAATTACAACTGGTCCTTCCGTATCTCTTATTTCTATCAATTGAATCCACTCTTGTGGATCTGGGTTCGTACAATGCCACTCTCCTACTGTCCATCTTCTCATTATCTGAGTAACGCAAGAATTACCAGACACTTCATCTTCATATTCCACATATCCATTACAGATGACTCCATTCACAAATGGGAATAAAGATACTCCACCAAGCATAGGAGTGCCTGTAACTGATGGATCTGGATTTCCATTTTCGTCTACTGCGAATCCTGTTCCACACTCGAGATGGCTGGGAACTGTAAAGTTAGCAGGCCAACTGATCATCGTAAGATCGGTTCGCAATAATGAAACTTCTTGAACACACGTATCTTTGTTGCCATATCCATCTGTTGCAATCCATCTTCTGGTAAATGATCCTACATATTCCTCATCACAATCAGCAGGCATAAATGGTCCATCTAATGGTTCTAATGATACAACCTCACAGTTGTCATCTACCATAGGAACTGGGTACTCATCCAGTGGAAGGGTGCAACTTACCTCAATAGGTCCTGTGCACTCAATCTCTGGCTTAAGCTTGTCTTCTATTAATACAGTTCCCCAGCAGCTGTTGGTGCTACCAGGTGCATATATTTTATATTCAAGTGTCTGCCCTACATGCGAACAATCCACCTTGTTATCTGTAATAAGTTCTTCATTTTCATCTCTTAACTCCAGCGGATAAGTTGCTGCCATTACAGGAGTCGTAATCTTAGAATGAAGATCACTGGATGTGAGGGTAGCACATCCTTCTGCACCGAGAGACATATTCTTATGCCCTTCGCACTTGAGGTCATCGTCGTCTCCACCTTGAGCTATGCTTAAGTTGCACACCATCGTTGAGACTGCAATGAAAAATAATGTTCTTAGAATGTGAGACATGCTCGCATTCCTACGTGTAAAATTGTAGGTTTCCATAAAATGAATTATTCAATCTTCTTAAATCTGTTCTTCGTAGCCTATTACCTTACTATTTGGGATGGAAAGGTGAAACAAGTTAACTACGATAATAGGGTTGTAAAACACCTCTTATTGTAAGCCTAACTTGGGCTTCAGAATTACTGCCGTCTCAGGTGGGCAAGAATATTAAGAACAAATATAAAATAATTGTTATATATAATTCATTATATCAAAGCCTATTAAACAAATATTTTTTATTTAATATATAACTATCTAATTATCAGTTTTAACACTCACAAATTATATTTATAAAATTTAATTAAACGTTCGATTTAATGCATAAAAGTAACCCAGATTTTACCATAAAATCTTGATTATCAAAAGATGAGATTTTAAAACGTGTTTCTGACGATATTTTTACAGACACACATATAAACTAATCTCTAATTAATGCCCTTCATCCGGTCCATCAAGGGTTTAATTGCAT
>CALIQO010000237.1 GCA_938044055.1 uncultured Saprospiraceae bacterium | reverse complement strand
CATGCAAGGAAGCTTCTTTGATGATCCTTAGTTTCTCCTCCTTTGTCTTTCGAGGATTCTTCTTTGTTTCTTCTTTTTTCATAATCTTAGTGTTTCAGTTTTAATACCATAATCACGTCCGACTATTTATGTGGCTAATACAGATCTAAAGAATATAGATTAACTCATATTGAAAATGTATTACAAAAAGAAATCAGATTACCTCAAAGTAGTAGCGATAATTCAAACTATAGGAGCATTACTTGGACTAGTTGGTCTATTATTATTAATAGATGATTTTCAATTTAATCATTCAATTTTTATCGTACTTATACTGTTTACGTTTTACAGTTCTTACTTAATGTGGATAAAAGATAAATTCGGTTTGTTAGCTGCTAAATTCAATTTTATTCTACAAGTCTTAGATTTTTCATTTCCTAGCCTAATAGATTTCAAGTATAATCTGCTAATGTATTTTAACTTGGGTTACGATTCTAGGAGTTTTGAAATACTTACTTTATTCGGTATCAAGACTCAATTTTTATTCAATGCCGCAGAATTAGATTATTTTTCTTTCTCGATAAATATTTTTGCTTTAGGTATTTTATATATGTTATTTACACCTGAGAATAAATGGCCAGAAGAAGACCCTTTTCAGTTAGATAAGTGGGATTGATAAAATAAATTCCTTGTTTAAGTCAAGAAATATGCTTTTCAAAAAGCACTATAAATTGGAAATTCTGCTTTAATTCACAAATAATAAAACTATTTCTCTGGATACTTAATATCCATGAGGCACAATCCACAGGCTGGTACAGAATAGCTTGTACTCAATAAAGACTGCACATCCAAGGATTTCTTTATATCTGCAATTGCAAGCTTTCCTTTGTTGTAATTGATACAAGCTCCTACGATCAATCTTATCATGCCTCTAAGGAACCTGTCTGCTGTTATTCTCATAACATAGTTTCCTTCTCCTTCTGACATCCATTGTGCTTCTCTGATGTCACAATCCATCGTCTTTACATCTGTCTTAGATTTACAGAAAGGGAAGAAGGCTTGGTAAGAAGAGATAACATCTAAACACTCCTGCAATTTCTCAATTTCTAAGCTGCCATAGTATCGATACGAAAATCGATTCTTAAATGGATCCTTCGTTGTATGAATTCTAAATTCGTAGGAACGACTGGTAGCATCGAATCGGGCATGGAAATCAGATGTAGTCGGAACGACTTGCTCTATCGCAATACTTGTGGGTAGAAGTGCATTTAATTTATAGACTGCATTGTCTACTGTAGCTTCTGTATCGAAATGAAAACAATACCCACGAGCATGGACTCCACTGTCTGTTCTTCCACAACCTGAGATGGTGATTTCTTCTCGCAACCAAGTAAAAAGAGCTTGCTCTATTGTTCCCTGAACAGTGGGTAAATCTTGCTTCTGGGCTTGCCAGCCACAGAAATCAGTACCATCATAAGAAACACTCGCTTTATAACGAGGCATGGTTATGCAGCTTTCAGCTTATTGAGCTTCGACTTATCAATCTGTCCACGTGCATACGATTCATCTACCTCGAAGATTGTAACATCTTTCTGTGATGGCAACTCAAACATGGCGTCCGTAAGTATGGCTTCACAGATCGATCTAAGCCCTCTGGCTCCTAGCTTATACTCAAGTGCTTTATCTGCGATAAGCTGCATGGTCTCAGGAGTGAATGATAATTTTATTCCTTCTAACTCAAACAGTTTTTCGTACTGTCTGATTATGGCATTCTTAGGTTCAGTAAGTATCCTTACCAGCGACTCTTTATCAAGAGGATTAAGGTATGTCAGAACAGGCATTCTACCGATAAGCTCAGGTATCAACCCAAATGATTTTAGGTCTTTATGACTGACATACTGCAGCAGGTTATCTATATCTACCACTGCATCTGGATCCTGAGAAAAACCGATTACCTGTGTATTCAACCTTCTAGCTATAATCTTATCTATTCCAGAAAAAGCACCTCCGCAGATAAACAAGATATTCTTTGTATTCAAGGTTATCATTTTCTGTTCTGGGTGCTTGCGACCGCCCTGAGGAGGAACTTGCACTTCCGTACCTTCTAGCATTTTAAGCATAGCTTGCTGAACCCCTTCTCCAGATACATCTCTGGTGATAGAAGGGTTATCGTTTTTACGAGCTATCTTATCAATCTCATCGATATAGACGATGCCTCGTTCCGCAGCTTCGATATTAAAATCACATGCTTGAAGCAATCTAGAAAGCATAGATTCTACATCTTCCCCTACGTATCCTGCTTCTGTAAAAACAGTAGCATCGACAATTGTAAATGGAACATCTAAGAAACTTGCAATGGTCTTAGCCAGTAAGGTCTTCCCTGTTCCTGTTTCTCCGATGAATAGAATATTGCTTTTCTCTATTTCTACATCTATGTCCTTCGTATTGAGGACATAATTAAGTCTCTTATAGTGATTGTGAACTGCTACAGAAAGATACTTTTTAGCTTCTGACTGGCCGATTACATACATATCTAAGTGAGCCTTGATATCGGAAGGTGTAAGATTATTAGGAAGCAGAAGCTCAGTGTCTTTGTCGAAGGTAGTTCTGCTTTCTTCTTTTACTATATCGTACGCCTGTTCCACACATACTTCACATATATGCCCATCGATCCCTGCAATAAGAAGCTTGGCTTCTTTTTTATCTCTTCCGCAGAAAGAACACTTCATAGATGCTTTAGTGGCCATAAGGCATTTTTTTAGTTATTTATCTTGTCTCTCAAGTACTTCATCTACCAGTCCATACTTCTTGGCTTCCTTAGCTGTCATCCAGTTATCACGATCGGAATCCTTCTCTACATCTTCAAATTTTTTGCCAGTATGGTGGGCTAAGATATCATAAAGCTCTTTTCTAAGGCTTTTTATCAGGTTGTAAGAGATCTCCATGTCCGTAAATTGTCCCTGCATTCCACCTGAAGGCTGATGAATCATAACACGTGCATGCTGAAGGCATGTACGCTTC
>CALIQO010000236.1 GCA_938044055.1 uncultured Saprospiraceae bacterium | reverse complement strand
GGCCATTAATAACAGTGAAGATCCAGGATCTTCTTTCTTGGGTGGTGACTTAGGGATGTTCGAGCAAGGAAAGATGATGAAGCCTTTCAATGATGCTCTTTTCTTAGGAGGTAGAAAAGGAAACCTTTATACAGTAACTACAGAAGCAGGAGTCCACTTAATAGAATTACAAGATATTGTGTACAACGATAGAGATGAAAAATATAAGTTGGCCTTCGTAAGAACTTCTATTATTCCTTCAGACGATACGCAGAATAGGTTAGAAACGGAGATGAGTGATCTTATCAGTGAGCACAGAGACATAGCAAGCTTGCAAGAAGCCATCAACGGAAGGGAAGATGTTAAAACTCAGGTACTCGGACCATTTAATGTTAATGATTATAATATTCCTTCATTCGGCACAAGCCAGGAATCTAGAGATATTATCAAGTGGGCATTCGATGAAGATTCTGAAGTAGGATCCCTTTCTGCTAATATCTATACTTATACAGATCAGATCAATTACTTCGATAGCAGGTATGTTATTGTTGGTTTAGAAGAAATTATTCCAGAAGGTATGCCTGGTGCAGCTGGGTTAAGAAACTTAGTAGAGTCTGAGTTATTGACTCAGAAGCGTGGAGAAATGATTGCTGCACAAGTTTCAGGATCAGACCTAAGTGCTATAGCAGCACAATTTGGTTCTCAAGTAGATTCTCTAGCTAACATTAATTTTTCTACTTCTACCATGGCAGGAATCGGAAATGAACCTAATCTATTTGCGAAAGCGATATCCATGAACCAAGGACAGACATCCGCTCCCATCGTAGGAAACAATGGTGTATATGTTGTACAGGTCAACCGTAAGGATGCTGGTTCGCCTTCTACTAATGTATCACTCGGAAGAAGCTTAATGAACAATACTACAAGAACATCTGCAGCACTGAAGTTGATGGATGCCCTCAGAGGAAAAGCTGACATTGCAGATGGAAGATCGAAATTCTTCTAAATTGCTCTAAAAAATATATTTTAAAAAAAGGACGAGAATCAACTTCTCGTCCTTTTTTAGTTTTTAAAGTACCATCTACCTGAGCTGTTGAGTTTAGTCCAGTCTCCATTATCTTCAACTTGAATAATATATGGAAGGTCTGTCATCTCTATAGATCTACAATCAGAAAATGATTTTATCATTCTGCCAGATCTACTCAATAGGTCGCACTTGTTTCCAGTCCTGGAGAGGATAATAAGGGAAGGATCATAAGGGTAGTTGTGGAGGAAGTTAATTTCACTATGTACAATAGGGAGAATAATATTTCCATCAAGATCCATAAGACCATAAGAATCCCCTGATTTCATCTTATACATTTTTATCTCGTGCAGATATTCAATCTTATCATATCCCGTGCTAGAGATCGAATCTACAGCTATAAAATAGAGGTACTCACGATTCAGCGTATCTCTCAATACCATAGAAGTAGGTGTATTAATCACAGGCTCGAGTGTAAGAAAAACTTGATCAAGTCCATGCTTTCTGGATAAACCATTGTCATCGATAAGAAATGCAGATCCTTCTATATGGGCGATGGATTTACAAGCATTATAGATCTCACCTTCTTTATCCCATACAGTGTGGATGGTGTCAATTGTAACGATATCACTCTTGTCAAGCGGAATGATATGACCTTTTCCGACCTCGCCATAGGTATCCACCACAACTATATGATCTTCTGTCTTACACGATAGAATTCCGTCTGCGGGTATAGGAGTCCTGATTAAGCCGTCTATGAAGTGTTGCTTATTGTCCTTCGTAGATGATATAAGAAAGTCTCCATGTGTCTTGACTGGCCCATAAGCTTGGATACCTACATTCTGATATTGTGAAACATCTATTAATTCTCTTGATGATAGGTCATAATAGATGCTGTACTTGTGATCAGTAATCCCTATGAATCTCAATTCAGGAAGAAAATCCTTTTTGACAATAGAGATAAGATCCGTGTACCGATTCTGGTAGATGTCCGGCCATGAGTTTTTAGATGCTTCTGGGAAAAGTGTGTAAAAGTCATCTACTAAAAAGGTAATGGAGGTGGATTGAATTTCATATGTTTTTTCACCATTGAGTGTTAAGTATGTTCCGGAATCATTCAATAACCCATTGCTGTAATTGTTTTCTATCATCGTCCAGGAAGGACTTCCTTTTATTTTGTGAAAATTCCTATCTGTACACCTCTGAATGGATTCGCCTTTTTCATTAAGGACATACCTACTGGTGGCACTTAAGCAGATGCTTAAGTCCTCATTTAATGGCTGACACTGATACATTAAGTCGGTGGTAAATCTCTTGCTACCCTTATTGTCATAAGAGACTGTGGTAGCAAGTCCCTTGTAGGCGTAAGCACCATAAGAATGCGTGGTTACTAGATTGTACTTCAGAGGAATGATCAACTTTCCTTTTCTATTGATGGCGCCGAAGTAAAAATCTTTTCCTACTGCAATCAATGGATCATCTCTCAATTGTATATAATCGTAGCCATCTGAAATATTTTCTCCATCGATTGTTAGATGATATTGCTTTAAGTCTTCATCATAACTGACACTAAGAGCAGTTGTTCCCGTCTGTGAAAATAGCCATAAGCAGATATAGAAAATTAAGCTCATAATAACCTAAGTTAAAACTTTATACGATGAAGACAATGAGTAGGATAAAAATAATGGTGATTGGTTGTGAACTAAATTATACCTTAGAGTGGACTAAGACTACAATCTTAAGACAAAAAAATACGTTTATCATATCATGAAAACAATCTTAATTTCCATTATATGTACATTGTGTTTCTGTATCATCTCAATCGGGTGTAAAAAGGATAATAGGGTGCAAGAGCACGATGAAAAAGGAACCCTCATAAAACAGTACGAAGTAGATGCAGACAGCTTAGTACATGGTCTGTACCTAACTTTCAGAAACAATGGCGATACGCTTGAGAAGGCTATGTATACACATGGTAAGCTTAATGGTAATAGAACCTTGTACTATCCAGATAATCTCCCAGAGCAAGTAGAAAACTATGACATGGATTCTCTATCCGGCGTATATCAAGTATTTCACAAGAATGGCCAATTGCAATTTCAGGGTGATTTCGTAGAGAATAAATTACAAGGTGAAACCAGAACCTACTATGAAAATGGAAAATTGAAGGAAGAAGTAATATTCGTAGATAACGAAGAGAATGGTCCTTTTACAGAGTATTACAAGAATGGAGGAAAAAAGTGGGAAGGCGAATTTAAAGATGGTG
>CALIQO010000235.1 GCA_938044055.1 uncultured Saprospiraceae bacterium | reverse complement strand
GATATGATAATATGGGTATTAGCAGCATTTAAAGAAAATGATGAATTGCTAGGCAGGTATCAAGAACGTTTTCAATACATTATGCTAGACGAATATCAAGATACTAATGGAGCACAGAACGAATTGGTCTTTCAGCTATCTGATTTCTGGGAAAAGCCCAATCTTTTTGCCGTCGGTGACGACGATCAATCTATCTTTAGATTTCAGGGAGCTAATCTTAACAATATTGTTGATTTCGTTAATAAGTACGATCCCACAATCATCGTACTAGAACAGAATTACCGATCGCAACAAGCCATACTTGACATTGCTCGATCTACCATAAAAGAGAATAAATCTAGCCTGATTAATAAAGTAGAAGGACTCAGTAAAGAGCTTATCGAAAGTAGAGATAAACCAGACTACATTCAGAAGGCTCCAGAAATTCTTCGATACAAGAATGCCATACAACAAGAAGTAGGTATACTGCATTCTATCCAGAATATGATTTCTAAACATGGATGCACTTACAATGACTTCGCTATCATATATACGAAACATAAGGAGGTCAATAACTTGATAAAGTATCTCCAGCTTAATGATATTCCCTTTCAAGTCAGAAAAAAAGTTGATGTGCTTACACTTCCTGCCATCCAGCAGCTGGTAAGAATACTTAGGTACATAGAAGGGGAATTACGGGAACCGTTTTCTCAAGAGCGAAAACTATTTCAGATTCTTCATTCCAGTTTTTTCAACATATCACCTATCGATCTTGCTCAGATATCCATATTCTGTTCCAGGAAAACAGATGAAACAGAAGACGACAGAAGATGGAGAACCACGTTACGAAATAAAAGTGATTTAGAGAATCTAAAATTAGAAAACACAGAGAGATTAGGTGAGATAGGTGAGCTTATAGAGAACTGGATAATCAGTGCTCAGAATGACACCTTGCAAGTGATGGTGGAAAAAATCATGTCTTCAAGTGGATGGCTAGAAGAGATACTGAGATCAGAAGACAAACAATGGAATCTCCAGATATTCAATACTTTCTTTAATCTTATCAAGGAAGAATCTGCCAAAAACACAGGTTATGCCTTGTCAGATTTCTTGATTACACTCGAGAAAATGCAGTTAAACAATATACCGCTACCCGTTTTAGATATACGTAAGAAAGAAGAAGGAATCACGCTGGTAACTGCCCATAGTTCTAAGGGCCTAGAATTCAAGTATGTCTACATCCTTAATATGACAGAGAAGACATGGAAGAAGAAAAATTATAACCGAGGATTTTATATCCCTGAGAGCATAATTCCCATATCTGCAACAAGCGACGTGGAAGATGATCGACGCTTGTTCTATGTAGCAATCACTCGGGCAGAACATGGTCTCTTCTTATGTTATCCTGACCACGATGAAAAAGATAAAGAAATTGTGGCTAGTTCATTCCTCTATGATGGAGGAATAGAAGTCCCGGAAACTTATGCGGAAGTACCTGAAGAACTGCTGTCTACTTACCAGATGCAATTACTCCTACATAGACATAAGTCTGCCCCTATTATTGATACTTCTATTCTGGAAGATGTGTTGCAGGAATTTAAGATTAGCGCTACCGCTTTAAGCAAATTTCTGAAGTGTGGTGTAACTTTTTATTTCGAAAATCTCCTCAGAGTACCGATGGCAAGAACGGCGCCCCTAGGTTTTGGTAATGCCATCCACTATGCACTGGAAAAAGCATTTGGGTTAATTAATGCTGATAGTGATGAAACTGTGTTCAGTGAAGAGAAACTGCTGGAATTGTTTTCTCGAGGTATGGGAAAGTATCAATCCCATTTCAATGAAAAAGAATGGGTCAATATCAATACTTATGGAAAAGAAGTATTGAAAAACTATTACAAGGAATACAAAAGCACCTGGAAGGAAGTACCTAAGTATAAACTAGAACATGCTGTGGATAACATTCACTATAAGGGTGTCCCTATTAAAGGAAAGCTGGATAAACTAGAGATATACAAGCACCACGTCAATGTGGTTGATTATAAAACTGGGAAATACGCAAGCAAAAAGTTAAAACCACCATTAGGGGATGATGATATAGGAGGAGACTACTGGAGACAGCTTGTATTTTATAAAATTCTAATCGATCAAGATGCTAAGTATGATTACAATTACAATCAGGGTATTATGGATTTCGTAGAATATGATGAAGCCAATCTGACATTCAGAAGACACGCTCAATCTATCTCTCCTATGGAAGTAGAAATTGTAGGAAACCAAGTAGAAGATACTTACCGCAGAATCATGAACCATGAATTCTATTCCTGCGAGGAAGATACTTGTCGATGGTGTAACTTTCTCAATGAAAATGGACACCTTAAAAGCCCTCTAGATTTAGCAGAAGATCCAGAATAGAAAAGGGAAAAGAACGGTTGGGCGGATCTTTTAGATGATTCAGATATTCCCAGAGCTGCTCAGGCGATTGATAGCCCTTTGGGTACGTCGCCTCAATTACAATCCTGATAGTTCATTAAGGAATTTTAATAAAATATACCTAGCTAGCAATGGAGAATATTATTGGGTAGTCCCGTACTATGAAAAAATAGAAAGGTTAGAAGAACTCTTCTATGGAGACTTCTATGGAGATAGAAGAAAATGGTTAGATACTGAAATCAATCTTCTAGCGGGTCATGCCTCTTATGTAGGCAGTGAGATGGTGTTGATCTTCCTGGTGGAAAATCCTACTACCACTTTACCCATGCAGGTTCCCAATTAAAAATTGCCATTATTGAATTCTTGAAAAAACACGGATTAATAGAATAAAACTACATCCTCTTTCTATAAGAAAATGATACATTATAAATACCTACTAATTGTCCATATTATAGAAGGCTGTGTACCGGATATTCTGCTTATCTCCTTTCTTTCTTCTGCGATCGTCTGCCTTATCTCTTATCTGACTTGCGACTTTAGAAGACCGCTTATTCTTATTTGGATTGGGTTTTAGAGGTTGCAAGACGTAGAGATTCATATCCGATTCAAGAATAGGAAAATCCCATATGTAGCTATCCATATCTGCTTCTTCCAACTTGGTTTCTGGGATGACCTCTGCAATATGCAATATAGATTTAGATTCTTTAGGCTGATATATCACACTATACTCTACCCTTTCCAGTAAGATATAGTCAATCAATTTACTTTCTGGAAGTGTGAGATGGTTTCCGTCGAGAGAACTAGGAATATAATTTCTGAGATAAGATGGATTCATATCTTTAATCTCTTTTATATCTAAACCAGTGGATAAGGATATATCATTAAAATTAGTCTTATCATAAAGGGCTATGGTCGTAGGATTGTCCTTTAAAGCGGAGACATCTACATGAATACCATGTAAATCATGGTAGTTTAATAAGTAGCTTATAGCCATAAACTTAGGGACATATCTCTGAGTTTCCTTAGGTAGGTGAGGTCTGATCTTCCAGAAGTTTCTACTTTTTCCAGCGCGCATAGCCTTTCTCACGTTTCCTGGACCACAATTATATGCTGCAATAGCTAAAGTCCAATCATCAAATGACTTATATAGAAAGGCTAAATAATCTAATGCTGCTGATGTTGACTTTATAACGTCTTTTCTTTCGTCAACTTCCCTATTGACATTTAATCCCATCATACGGGCAGTCTTTTTCATAAACTGCCACATACCAGCTGCCCCAGATCTAGAAAGAGCATTGGGTCGGAGGTGAGATTCAATAATAGGAAGAGACTTAAGATCTATAGGTAGTCCCTTACTGTAGATTTCTTTTTCGATTAATGGAAAGTATAAATCTCCTTTACTTAGAAGTGCCTCACTATCATGCTTGTACTTAGCAGTGTACTCGTAGATTAGCTTAGCGATCTCTGGATTCAGTTTATAGTCAAAAGCCCCATCCAAATGTTCCAGCCTAGACTCAATCTCACGATACGTATGCGACTTAAGGTAATCCTCATATGAGGATGCCTGAAGGGTCTGGCATAGGAGAACCAATCCTATCACAAATGTCTTTGTAATGAATTTAATTTTGTTCATGGGTGATTATTTAATAAGATCGATTGTTGGGATCGGATTTTGAGTAATATTGTTTCTTTAAATCCTAATCTACTGTAATTTAATTTTTTACGTATTAAAAAATATGTTAATATCAAATAGCCGGCAAATGTACTATTCCATAACATATTATGCAACGTTTTTATCATATTACAATAAATCATAATTTATTGCTTACTGAATGTCAAAGACTATGCCAGAAAAATTAAAGAGTTAAAAAATCAATAAGAGATTTTTCTTGGAAAGGAGCAGCCATAAGCTGGAAACCAGGCTGCAATGCAAGGCCTGAAGACTCAAGAGGAATCGATACGGCAGGAATGCCGGCGAGGTTCGCAAGAACTGTATATATATCAGAAAGGTATACTTCCACCGGATCTGAAGACATACTGCCTATTTTCCACGGACCTAAAGGAGAAGTAGGAAGCGCAATAAAGTCGAAATTATCATATATTTTTAATACCTCATCTCGAATCATTCTTCGAACCGACTGCGCTTTCTTATAATAAGCATCATAATAACCAGCACTAAGAACAAAGGTTCCGAGGAGGATTCTTCGTTTGACCTCCATTCCGAATCCCTCTCCCCTACTTTTACGATACAAGTCATGGATATCATCCGGTTTATCACTTCGTCGCCCATATCGGACTCCGTCGTAGCGAGACAAGTTAGTGGACGCTTCTGCTGTGGTCAAGATATAATACGTCGGGACGAGATAGTCAATCATAGAGAAGTTTATCTCCTCAACTATGTGCCCATCAGATTTATATTGTTGAAGTTTGTCATGAGTCGCCTGAGCGATGGCAGGGTCTAAGCCAGGATGAGTCAACCCTTCTTTTATAATACCAATCCTATATTTTCTTGAATCTACCGGTTCTAAGTACGCATCTACCGGTCTGGTACTACAAGTACTGTCGTAATCATCAGATCCACTGATTACTTCTAGTACGCGAGCAATATCCTCAACATTCCTACTAATCAGTCCGATCTGATCAAAAGATGACCCATAAGCCATCAAACCATGCCTCGAAATACGTCCATAACTAGGTTTAAGCCCTATTACTCCACAGAATGCAGCTGGCTGTCTAACCGATCCTCCTGTATCAGATCCTAGTGCAACCATACAGCTGTCAATCTGTACCGATACCGCCGCTCCACCAGAAGATCCTCCGGGCACCCGCTCTGGGTCAGCTGCATTCCGAGTAGGACCATAGAAAGAATGCTCATTGCCACTACCCATGGCAAACTCATCACAATTCGTCCTCCCTATGATTATGGCTCCAGCAGCAAGCAATCTATCAACAGCAGTAGCATTATAAATCGAGGTAAAGCCTTCTAGGATTCTGCTTCCTCCTGTTACGCCCTTATTCTTGTAGCATATTACATCCTTGATGGAAACAACCATACCGTGCAAAACACCTATAGAGGATGGTTCTTGTTCCAGTTTTCTATCTAATTTCTCGGCAGCAGCAATGGCTTCTTCTACATATACTTCCACATAAGCATTCAGGCTGCTGTTTTTAGCTATATTATCGAGGTAAGACTGCACAACCTGAACTGAAGTTATTTCTCCAGATAACAGCTTTTCTTTTAGTATTTTATAGGAAGTACAGATCATTACTCGCTAATCTTGGATTCGATTTCCGTTACGCTTACAAGACCCTGATCACCTGTGGCCATATTTTTAAGCATTATGGATTCAGCTTCAACCTCTGTTTCTCCGATAACGCCTACATATTTCGTTCCCCTCTGGTTCGCATATTTCATCTGCTTCTTCATTTTTACAGGAGAAGGGTATATATCTGCCTTTATACCTTTACTTCTTAACATAGAAAGGAGGCTAAATCCATAATTGAACGATGCATCATCAAATGATACAAGCAGTATATCTAAATCGCTATGGACATTCTCTGGATATTTTTCTAACTCATTCAACACGTCATATATTCTTGCAGCTCCGAACGATATGCCCACTCCACTTACATCTTTCAACCCAAATGTACTAGTCAAATCATCATATCTTCCACCTCCTGCAATAGAACCCATAACTACGTCAGGATGGGCAGTGGTATCAACAATCACCTCAAATATACAGCCGGTGTAATAGTTTAATCCCCGTGCTAAAGTAGTATCAATCTCTACGTTTAGTAAATCTTTCTCGTTAAGTAGGTTGAAAACTTGTTTAACCTCATTTATACCCTTCATACCGATCTCACTCGATTCGAGCAAAGTACCGAGTTTATCCAGGTTTTTCTCAGAAATCAGGGACAATGCTTGGCGAGCGTTTTTCTCAGGAATACCCCCATTTTCCATTTCAATTACAACTTTGTCATGACCTATCTTATCCAGCTTATCAATAGCTATGGTCATAACCATAAATGCATCTGCTATTCCTGCTACTTCTGCTATTCCGTTTAGAATCTTCCGGTTGTTGATGCGGATAATAA
>CALIQO010000234.1 GCA_938044055.1 uncultured Saprospiraceae bacterium | reverse complement strand
CCGTACGTGGATTATACTATAGGTGAAAAATTTAATCGTAGAAAGTTAATAAGGCGATTGAGAAATATTCCAGAGTATGAAGCTTATTATAGGAAGGAAATATGCGTTACTGTCCAGAATGTTTTCTCAGAAGAAAGGCTTTTTCCCATATTAGATCGCAATAGGCAATTGATCGAATCTGAGCTCCTCGATGAACCTTTTATATTTTATCCTGCAGAGACTGTTCAGTATGATTTCAGTAACAAGGATTCTCAGACAGTGGTGATACCCGCTATGAAACAATATATAAGAAGAAAGCGAGCAAGACTTATTGAAGAAATGGATACGCTGGGTATTACATGTAGGGAGTCTTCAGAACCAATCGCACAGGGAGATGTGGTGATTAATGAATTTGTTGCCTCAGCAGATGATGAAGGGAATATCGAAGACCCATCTGGGGAGAATGAAGATTGGATCGAATTGTACAACACTACTTCTAGCGAGATAGAATTATCGGATTACTTTCTGACAGATGATATTGCAATTGCTCAGAAGTGGGCTTTTCCAGAAGGCACCACTATCGATTCAGAAGGCTACCTCATTATATGGTGTGATGAAGATGATGATCAAGAGGGCCTACATGCCTTATTTAAATTATCGAAAGGTGGAGAATATATAGGCCTTACACATACATCTGGGGTGATTATCGATTCTATAAATTATCCAGAACAAGAAACGAATGTAGCTTATGCCCGTATTCCTAATGGCACAGGAAACTTCGTGTCACAAGAGCCTACGATAGGAGGAAACAACGATGGAACTTCTTCTACTTCTGATGGTGAAATTGCCGATGTGATTTCCTTGTTCCCTTCTCCAGTCCAAAATCGACTTGAGGTACGAATCGAGCTCAATACTGTAAATAGTATTCCGTACAGTATATACGATATGATGGGAAGAAAATGGATAAGTAATTCATTGCCTCTTAATCAAAATAATGTATCGATAGATGTGCGTTCTCTTCCAGCAGGTTCTTATATATTTAGATATGGCATAGAAGGCAGAAGAGCGATTAAATTCGTTAAAAAGTAGATTAGAAACTAAACGTAAATAGGTGCTTCTGGTCTCTTATATCTCCTGAAGTATAAACCGCATATAGCTCCGAATACGAATCCCCCGATGTGTGCCCACCATGCAGTTCCACCTTCATCAGTAGAAGCACCTAGATCTCCTATTCCAGATAGAGCCTGTTGCCCGAACCACAGAACCAAGAAGATTACCGCAGGCATCCAGAAAACGAAAAATACGGCGATGACCTTGATCTTAGATTTAGGAAACATGACGAGGTATGCACCCATAACTGCTGAAATGGCTCCACTTGCTCCGATGGTAGGAATCTGACTGTGCAGATCTGTAACAATGTGTGCAGCTGCACCAGCAAGGCCACCGAGAATATAGAAAGCAATAAATAAAGCACTTCCTATCGTGGCTTCTATATTATCTGCGAATATCCATAAGAACAACATATTCCCTATTAAGTGCATCCATCCACCATGTAGGAACATCGATGTAAAAAGGGTGAAGTAATCTTCCCCTCTAGATATTTCATCTGGTATGGCAGCATACTCATAGACGAAAGGATCTACTTGCGCTCCTAAACTAAACTGATATAGGAAGATAAGTACATTGACTGCTATGAGCGAATAACTGAATATGGGCTTGTAGCCTCCTTGTACGTTGGTATCACCGATTGGAAAGAACATGGTGTAAATATAGTGATAGAAAAGTAATAGGCACATTCCGCAGAGAAATAGAAAACATTTTACTAAGATTTTTACAACGTCTTAATGTCGAGTATCATTTTCAGTGGATTATATAATATTGATGCCTATTACTGGTTCTACGGTTTCGATTACGACGCTTAAGAGCGTAATCGGCACATTTTAAGTATCTCCTTACATACTATATCAGCTTCTTTCTGGTCTATAAAAAAGAAGTGCCCTCCTTTCATAAAGAATACTTCACCATCTGTAGAAAGATTAGAAACTTCTTCTTGCATTTTTCTTCTCTCCGTTCTTATGAAGTCTGGATCATATCCCTTTTTTAGAACCATTGCTTCATTGAGATTTGTTCCAGCGAATACACGCACAGGAAGGTCACCGAAATCACTTGCGGCCCTCGACATCTCCAGTAAAGTGTCATGCCACTTTTGTTCCTGCATGTACCCTTTGAGATATTTTCCGTTAATCGTGTAATCTTTAAAACGCTCTGTCACCGATTCTGGTAGACCTGGAGCCATGAGAATAGGAAATACAGTTTTATCTATTAGATGAAATACGCCGAGATCAGCTAATACTGCTCCCACCCTAAAAAGGGAATTAAGATATCCGGGAGATGAAGTCATTTTCAATCTTTCATTTTCGTCGGGATGAGGCGCATCAAGAAATACCAATCCTTTTACTTCCGAAGGATACATTTCATTGAAAACACGAATGTAATGTCCGCCATATGAGTGCCCAGCCATAATGTAAGGCGGTGACTCACCTGATGCTTCCAGTAAGGCATGTAGTTCTTGTGCAGTCGTTTTTGGATCTCTAGGCGAATCGCTTAGTTCGCTATAGCCTATTCCTGCGCGATCATAACGTACTACACGCATGCTGTCTTTAAGCCCTTCGCCCAACCAATAATAATATTCAGAAAATGCTCCTGCACCAGCCTCTATGACTAAAGTAGGCTTGTCATTTTTTACGCCGACGCTGTTGATATGCAATTTATGTCCTCCGATGTCCACGAGCTTTCCTGGAGGTTGACTCTTAGAACTAAAAGATCGGTAAATAAGGCTTGTTAATATAATCAATAGTAGTATTGCCCCTATTGTTATTCCAGTCCACTTCAATGTTTTAATGATAATTTTCATGATATTTAGTATTGTTTTATTGGATCAAACATATGCGTGCATTTAATAGCTTCATAACAATACTGGCCAACTGATAGAAAAGGGTGTCACACAGATTTATAATTTATATCAATTAGATTCATGGTGAAAAATCAAGCGATGGGCATAATAACGATGGTGTTTATCAAGAGTACATAATTTATTACCAGCTATACCTATTTTTGTTGAATGAACTATTACTTCAGACCAAGTAAAACAGCCTTAATTATTGCCGGGATTACCACTTTAATCCTTACAATTATTTTTGTGCAGATAGATTTGCTGTTCATAGATTTCAATAAATTTCCTCGATTCTTGTTTCTGATTATTAATGGTATAAGTGTTCTGTTATGCTGGTTATTTCTGGCTATTTTGATAACACAA
>CALIQO010000233.1 GCA_938044055.1 uncultured Saprospiraceae bacterium | reverse complement strand
GTCAAGGACTTGCATGCGGTCATTTGCGCCAGCGATTTCAAGGGCTTTAAAAAATCCTACATCCTCTGGAAGCATATTCAGAATGGTGAAAAAGGCAATAAACATTCCGCCCATCATGATGAACATCTGTTGCTTCTGTGTCATGGAGACAGCCTTGGTTCCACCACTTACAGTGTAGATGATCACAAGGATACCTATAACCAGTATGGTGAGATTGAGGTTCCATCCGATAATGGTCGACAAGATAATGGCCGGAGCATATATCGTAATTCCTGCAGCCAAGCCTCGCTGTACTAAAAACAATATGGCTGCTAGTGTCCTTGTCTTTAAATCGAATCTTTGCTCCAGAAACTCATAAGCTGTATATACTTTTAGTCTCTTGTATATAGGGATAAAGGTGATGCAGATAACGATCATAGCCAGCGGGAGACCAAAGTAAAATTGTACGAAACCCATTCCACTGTGAAACGCCTGACCAGGCGTCGATAAGAATGTTATCGCACTGGCTTGTGTAGCCATGACACTCAATCCTACCGTCCACCACTTCGCTTCACTACCACCGAGGAGGTAGCCTTCCATAGACTTAGAGGAAGCTCTAGACTTATATAGACCATATAAGACAATAAACAATAGGGTGCAACTCAGAACTACCCAATCAATCGTGGACATATCATTGGAATTTCGCTGTTATCAGAAAGAAAAGGATAATGTAAATTACATTTGCTATGAGTACCCAGGTATAAGTCTTGTTCCAGCCCGCTTCGTTGTTTTCCATTATGGTCTTACTTGACTTCCTAGTGAAATAAGATTAGCAAGTAACCGATATGCTCCTGGTACACCTGCTGGTAGTTCTCTGAAAAAACTATATCCAGTATAAACATACCATCCATTACCGTGTGGAGCAACAAGAAGCCCTCCGTTCTTAGGAGATTCACCAGGATCGTTGGAACTCAATAGAGCCGTGTATTCTTCCGACCATTCGTTAGGAAAATATAAGCCCCGCTCTTGTACCCAATTCTCAAAATCCGCTGATGTAATTTTATTAGGTGTATTCAATGCAGGATGATCTGGTTGTAATATCCTTACCTCTGCTTCCTCGACAGAAACTCTGTCCCTTGATACTTTAAGTGGATAAGGTCCTAATTGATCCGTTTTAATTCTTCTACTCGTGTTGTATTGAATAACAAGGGTTCCTCCATTCTCTACATAATCTAGAAGGATGGGTTGTTTAAACCTCATTTCATCCCACTTGTTGTAGGCACGGATTCCCATGACTACAGCGTGGTAATCTCTAATTCTTGCAGGTGAAATTTCTCCAACTTCGAGTTCATCTACACGATAACCTATCTGTCTGAGATTAGCAGGAATATCATCTCCTGCTCCTTGAATATACGCTATATGGTTACCCATAATATCAACATCTATATTGACGAGCTTCACTGTAGCTTCACGCATGACTAGCTGGTATGGGATGTGCGGATAATCGATAGAAATGCCTTCATCATCGTATGTAGTGTGCGCTGTTTCGGCTATAGGCTTGACCTCAACTATTGATTGATTAGCTGGAGATGTAATGCTAAAGTTTAAAGTCTTTTCTGCTCCTTTGTTTTCAATGATAAATTCATGATACTCAGGTGTCGATTTCCATCCTTCTGGAAGAGGTAGCTTCAGAGTACCTGATTGATTATCGCTTCCAGCCTTTAAGGTAACAGTCAAGTCCTTAGTCTGACCCGGTGTAAAAATCATCGACCCTGAGCCTGGCTTAACGAATAGTTCAGGAACAACTTCTAGTGGGCGATACACCGGTCCAGCTTCAGGGCTGTTGTACTTATATCTGATGTCCTCTGTAAAAGTAACAGATTGACCATCGATTGTGGTATGCAATCTTACTTTTAGTTCTCTGGGGGTCTCAGCGAGACCTCTCATGTTCTGGTCTGGAACCTTATACATGCCGAGGGATCCTTTTTCAGTCAGCCAGTAGGGTGTAGTCAGTTGTACACTTTTCTCGATTGCTATCTTTCTGAAATCTTTTACTTCCTCATTGGGTGCAAGATTTTTATTCAATGCAACAATTTCTCCATAAGGAAGAATCTCTATGCTATCCAGCTGTGCACTTAGGTCAGATCGATTGGTAGATTCAATAGCTAGGTCTATAGAATCTCCTATAGTCGTCGTATGCTGATCGGTTACTGCTTCTAGGAATAAGCCCATGCAGGCAGAAATCAGTTTTCTTGTTTCTTCCAGTTTCACCTCCTTCCATTCGTTTTCAGGAAGTTTTTCAATGGCAGTATAAACGCTCAATAAGGTCTTTACCGATTTCTTAGGGTCTACAAAGTCAAAGTCATCAATCAGCGAAGCAACCATGTCCGTAATTGGTGCGCCACCTGGAATTCTGGACCAGGTTGTATTGATGCCTTGGAATAGATCTGATTCAGATTGTGGCATATCGCCTTTCAGCAATTGTAGATATTCCATAGATGAACCTCTTCTCGCTGTATTTCCCATTCCCTGGCATACATGCTGACTTCTGGATAAGGCGGCAATTTCAGAATTGGAAGTGCCGAGTGTAGGGTAGTAGATGCCGATGTCCATAGATAACATGTCTGATTTATCTGCTTTCGCAAATGCTTCTCTACTTCCATAAAACCACCACGAAGTATTAAAAAACAATCTTCGCGCTGTATAAGGCTCTACATACTCCAGTTGTTCTGGAAATTTACTTTTATCACCACTGAGGTCATGAGCATCGAATGACAATACTGCTGATGCTGTATGGTGTCCATGGGTTCTTCCAGCTGACTTGTGGTCGAAACGGTTGATGATAACATCCGGTCTATATTTTCTTATGGCCCATACAACATCCGACATTACATCTTCATCATCCCAGATTGAAACGGTTTCATCTGGATGCTTGCTATAACCAAAATCATTGGCCCTAGAGAAATATTGTTCTCCTCCATCTATTCTTCTAGCGGCTAGTAATTCTTGAGTACG
>CALIQO010000232.1 GCA_938044055.1 uncultured Saprospiraceae bacterium | reverse complement strand
TTTCTGTTTAAGGGTAAGGTCCCAGTAAAGCAGAACTACTGCTGGAGAATAGAATTGAATAGCATTCACAGTATAATTTACCCAATTAAAAAACGCTACTTCTCCCAAGCCTCTGAAGTCATCCATCCAAGTAACACCATTAACTCTCCATACTAGAAACAAAAACATAGAAAAGGTCAAAAGACTAATTACAAACAAAAGCCATCTCCTCTTCTGCATAAGGTATGGTATTTGGAAGTATTTCAAAACATAAAAAGCAATGCTATAGATGGAAATATTTATGAGATTAACCACAGCAAATACAGCCAATTTTTCACCGCCATTGGATTTAATAAATGTCCAGACAATATATATTATCAACCAGAAAACCGTATGCCTAAGAAAGGTATTCACAATATTAAAGGTGCAATACTTTTCTTTCAATTATCCAAATAAGAAAAACTTTAATTCTACTTTATTATTAAGACTTGAGATACCATCTATTTCTATGCACTTAATAACAGTTCATAGAATTTATAAATTCTTATACCAGCTGTGTCCTATACTTACAGACTTATTTTAGAAACTTAACTTCTACATTCACGATCAATTTTCCTATTTCATTCTTCACAAAACTGGATTGTAATATGATTGTTTTTAAAACCATTATGTTCATAACTGCTACCACCTTATCTTTTCAACTCACTGCTCAATCTTATAACAGCAGCTCAGAACTAGAGCAGATTACAGAAACACTCATGGATTATATCCTAGGTTCCACTCATGGACAACCGAGTAGATTAAAAAAAGCCTTCCACTCAGACTTAAATCTTTACTATATAAAAAACGACAGTCTTAAGACCTGGTCTGGAACAGAATATATTGCCGATACGAAAGAAGGAAAACCAACAGGAGAAGATGGAAGAATCTTATCCATAGATTATGAAAACAATGCTGCTGTTGCTAAAGTAGAAATATCTAACCCAGAATATAAAGGCACTTACATTGACTACTTCATGCTTCTTAAAATAGAAGGGCACTGGACAATAATACATAAGATGTTCACCAGAGAATTATCCAATAAAAAAATAAAATGACCTAAACGATACTTCAGAATAAGCTACTATTAATGCTGATCATCCCTAGTAATAATGCAGCTATTGCATAATTAGACAATGAAGAAAAGGGAAACTCTCCTTCAATTGTTTTAATTATTCCCTGCGACATAAGCATATGTTATTTTATTATTTAACTTAACTATGCTGTACATTACATTAATAGCTTAAGTACAATTACTTGAAAGATTGCTTTCGTTAGTTATATAAAATCTTATATTTTGAAGTTCGCGACCCACATACTAGGATTGGTTTTGTTATTGGTTTTAATCGGATGCTCTTCAGAAGATGAGCCAGTTGTTATAATGGAAGAAGAGAAGCCAGACCCTATTGACACTACAGATATGTCTGGAGGTGGAGTGGATATGCCACGTACATACTCCGTAGAAACCCAGAGGTTAGGGGATTTATGGATCAACATTTCAACTCCGAGTGATTACGATGAAAACATAAAATATCCAGTGCTGTATTATAATGATGGTGATTTGTATGCAGGTGTATTCGGTCTATTAACTACACTAGAAGCTCCCCCATTTATCATGGTAGGAATTTCAGGAGACAATGACCGTGGAGAGCGTTTTTCACCATATGAAGATCCTGAACTAGGAGATATTACTCCGCAGGCTAGTGTATATTCAGATGCAATCATTGATGACATCATACCATTCGTAGAAGACAAGTACTCCATAGACAATACTAAGAAAGCCATATTCGGTATTTCTCTAGGTGGATT
Organism: uncultured Saprospiraceae bacterium; assembly: GCA_938044055.1. GTDB lineage: Bacteria > Bacteroidota > Bacteroidia > Chitinophagales > Saprospiraceae > JABDLO01. Next base: position 735 of record CALIQO010000232.1, on the reverse strand, counting down.
ACACGCCACTTGGATGGCCATAGAGTACCCACAAGTATTTAGTTTCGTAGGGGCTCTTTCTCCTTCTTATTGGGTTTCGAATGAAGCGCTGTTCGGAGAAGATTTAAGTAACCTAGTTCAATCTGAAATTTCGATCCCTACTAAGATCTACTTTGATAGAGGTACCGGAGAATGGAGGAATCATCTATCTTTTGTTTCAAGATTGAAAGCTGCTGGATTGATATATGGTAAGTCTCTTTATTATTATGAAGTTATAGGTGGCCAACATACAACTCAATTCTGGCAGGCAAGAATAGAAATACCATTCCGTTTATTCCTTGAAGGAATAAATGCTTCTGATGAACCTATTGATTTAGAATGCAGAGCATATTGCGCGATGGATCTCACAAACAACAACTTCAGCACAACAAGAATTAATCCCATCATCGAATATGAAAGTGGAATCAAGTTTTCCGTAATTTCAGAAGCCGAATATAGAATCGTATCCGGCAGTGGTCGGATTGCAGAAGATGGAACATATACAATCACCAGTGATTCTCCCATGGAAGTAGAGGCTTCTTATCTTGATGAAAAAGATAGAGCTACTCTTAATAAGTGCAATTAATTAAAGCTTTTATATAATTCGCAGAGACTTACTTTCTTGTTGGTATTTAATCTTTCAGGCAAGGTATACTTACTTCTTTCTTAAGATTATTTCTCCCATATAATTGTCCATTTATTATCCTTATACTGCTT
>CALIQO010000231.1 GCA_938044055.1 uncultured Saprospiraceae bacterium | reverse complement strand
CGATACCTTCTGATTGTCCACCCATCAGTTCAATCATCTCATCCATGACAATCTTGACCATGAGTTCTCCAGGTTTCACAGCATTCAGAACGTTCTGCGTACCGAGTGCTTCATCTTTAATCTTATCGGTAAATTCCTTGGCTATCTTATAGTTAACATCTGCTGCTACCAGTGCTCTTCTTATTTCCTTTATGGATTGAGCTATATTTAGTTCGGTTAATTTTCCTTCCCCTTTCAGGTTTTTAAACGCACCTTCTAATTTTTCACTTAATGAATCAAACATATCTGTTAAAATTTGGCCACAAATATACCAATATATCGGTACGATTACAATGGTTTGTTATTATCAGAAGGCAGATAATAAGTTAAGAGATTAAAAGTTCTAATAGAGAAGTTATATTTGCGTAAGCTAATAGTAAATAACTGTGAAGTATATCTCCCTACTTGTCTTATTTATTCTGGGTATTTATATCTCTGAACCCGCTATAGGCGAGGAGATTGATCGGTTTAATGGTGTTCCTGTATTTTATAATGGTCATAATTACAGCAACGTTTCCGGTCGTAACATTACTAAAGGTGGGTATAATGTAGGTCTTAAATATCAGTGCGTAGAACTTGTAAAGCGATATTATCTTGAAGTTTTCGATCATTATATGCCCTATAGTTATGGACATGCGAAAGATTACTTCGATAAAGACTTAGGAGATGTTGAATATAATCCAGAAAGGGGATTGGTTCAATATAGAAATGTGAGGTATGAGAAACCAGAAGTGCATGATATTATTATTTATGACGCGTTGCCTGGAAATCCATTTGGTCATATAGGAATCATCACTGAAGTAACAGATAATGAGATTGAGTTCCTTCAACAAAATTTCGGAAAAAAGACGAGACAAAGGCTTAAACTGGTGGAATTCAATGGTATATATACAGTGGCAGATTATAAAATTCTTGGTTGGCTTAGAATGCCGTAAGCTTTACATTTCCTCTATATTTATTAATACTATGTTACCTCTGCTGTTCTCTTAACACAACTTTATTAATTCAGGTACAAGATTTGTATAAGCAGAACGAGACTTTTTGCCTCTTCTAGCGTATTAATGTATGGAACCTGAATTATGAGATTACTTTTTATAACATTTCTTACACTGTCTGCTTTCTTCTTGCAAGCGCAAGAAGAACCTACACTTACGATAGTACCATTCGAGGGAATCAGTCAGAGTGGAAGTGTATACCAGGTTTACCAAGACAAGTCCTCCCTCTTATGGGCAGCAACCAGCTATGGGCTATATCTGATCAATCCGGGGGCAGGAGATGCCATCCAGAAGTGGGACCAAGAAGATGTGAGATCAGTAGTTATGGATGGAAATAAAAACATCTGGGCATCGGCACAGAATAAGATTAAAAACATCTCTTCAGATAGAGAAGTTGTTCTTGAGAATGATGGTATTATAGTAGATATGGAATATGACAGGGACCATATCTGGATCGCTACTAATAAGGGTTTGTTTCAATTCCGTATTGAGTCTGGAAGAGTAACGCAGTACAACAGCAGAAATTCAGAACTTAATTCTAATAAGATAAACTTCATCCATAAGGACAAGCAAGGAATTCTTTGGATTGGAACTGAAGCCGGTTATGTAAGAATAGAAGGAGATAAGTGGGAAGACGAAGATAAGGATTATAACATGATTGCGTCTGCAGAAAACGAAGAAGGTCAATGGATCGTAAGTGAAGAAGACATGATTCTATTGAATAAATACAACAGATTATTTCCAGTAGGATTAGATAAGAATTACTTCAGCGGTAAAATCAATGACTTTACCATTGATCAAGAAGGCAAGATTTATTTAGCAAGTGATATATTCGTCCGATATGATCCTTACGGCGATGTGGTAGAAAACTTCAGTGAAGATGCAGGCTTCCTTGCTAAAAAATGTATCTCTATAGAAAGAGACAAAGTTAATAATATCTGGATCGGAACTAAAAATTCAGGGTTATACAGATTGGTGTTTAGTGACAACTACTTAGACGCCATCAGTGCCACAGTTGTTGTTGAGAACCCGGTAAGCTGTCCAGGAGAATCAGACGCAAGCCTTAAAGTTGTTGTAGCTGGAGGTACTTCCCCATTTTCCTATGAGTGGAGCAGTCCAGGATTAGAAGGCGACAATCCTCAGAACTTAAGTGCAGGTTCATACTCTGTTACCATAACAGATGCTGATGCTAGAAGTTATGTGAGCAGCATCGCTTTTTCTGAGCCTTCTCCACTAGAGATTGTGGATGTACTTGTAGAACAAATCTCTGAGCCGGGTGCGGCAGATGCAAGCATAAGGCTGGTGGCTAGTGGAGGTTCCGGAGAATATACATATCAGTGGTCAGATGGAAGTATCGGTAATGAATTGATAAATCTATCTAGTGGAGATTATCAAGTTACTATCACGGATAAGTATGGATGCAGTGCCACATCCTCAGCAACCATATTACAGAACAATATCCTCCCGCAGCTTCTGAATACAGAAATTACGGTAGGTACTACCTTAAGATTAGAGAAATTGAGCTTCCAAGCAGACAGCAGTAATCTGGAAGCATATAACTACCCTATTCTAAATGAAATATATGACTTCTTACGTGACAACGAAAATGTTGTAATAGAAGTAGGTGGTCATACCAATACTATACCTCCTCATGCTTACTGTGATAAATTATCAACAGAAAGAGCAAAAAGTGTCGCTGAGTATATTCTCAGCAGAGGCATCCGGGAAGATAGAATATTTTATAAAGGTTATGGAAAAAGACAACCTCTAAAGAAAGATAAATCTGTAGAGGGTAGAAAGATAAATCAACGTGTAGAGATTAAAATTCTCGAAACGTAAGTTTCTGTCAGGTAGTTTGCATAACTATCTATAGGGATTGAATTTAGTTTTTTGGCGCAACTTAATGACGTAACTTGCGCCTTGAGAATTTGATAATTGAAGCACTACTTCACTTTCACTCTATTATAGATTGAATACAACTCAATGGATTTTGTGAGAATAATCCACTGAGGCAAACTTGGATTAGATTATGAAGTCAGTGTTTCCACAAGGTAACCGCAATGGTTATCAACCTAATTTTAGCAGATATGCCATTATATCTCTATCTGCTATGCTATGTGTAACAATTCTGTTTACACTTACCTCCTATACTAAAAAGTATAACGATCCTAGCGAATCGTGGCGAGATAAAATTACATCTTACTACAACCCACCTACAACTGGTAACATGGCTTGTGGCGATGCACCGACCGTAAGTATCGATGGTGATGTAATAGCTGGAGCAGCAACTACCGTCTGCCCTTCCAGTTATCTAGCTGAAGCATCAGACATTCCTGCAGGAGCCAATCACTACTTCATATTAACAGACAATCTAGGTATTGTAACAGATGTATATAATGGCACATCTGTCAATATCCCTATCGGTTGTAACGAAACACACAACTTCTTTAGTTACTATTCAACAATCATAACACCTACTGTAGGAGATGATATTTTTGTATTAATCAGTTGCTCCGCTGATCCATGTTGTAGCTTCAAGGATTTATTAATTACAGGTCAGGACAATACCATGCCTGTTTTCACAGGCATTCCAGCAGTTTTAAATTTAGATTGTATTTCTGATCTACCTAACTTTTTACCGGCTACATGGACAGATGATTGTACTCCTTATGATGTAGGTAGAATCCAAGTTCTCAGTCAAAACCCACCTGCGGGAACCATAGATAATGAATGTGATTCTTATTTCTTACAAAGAACTTGGGAGGTTACTGATGATTGTGGAAACGTAGGAACATTTACCCAAGATATTAATATAACAGGATTCCAATCTCTCACAGAAGATGACTTAATCAACATAGATGCTTTAGACGACATACTTGACAACAACAATAATAATGTATGGACTTGTGAGGATTATCAAGATGCCGTCGCTAATGGTGATTTTGATTTTTCATTCCTATACACTGTAGGAGACGGTGCCTGTGCATATGGTAACGACGTT
>CALIQO010000230.1 GCA_938044055.1 uncultured Saprospiraceae bacterium | reverse complement strand
TCAAACTTATGATAATGTCCCATAATAATATTAATTACTCTAGTAAGTTAAGTTAAGTTAAGGGCATAATCAAGTTAACGAAAATATGAGGGGAATTGAAATAATTAAAACAAATTGTAAGCGTTACTTCATTACATCAGCTTAACATCCTTTAATCCTAGTTAAGACATCCTTATAACTTTCTCCTATAGGTATTTCTTTATAACCGATTTCAATGTCGTGTTTCGTATATGCAGAAATTTTATCAGAATTAATGATAAATGATCTGTGAATTCTAAAGAATCTATCATCGAGTGTCTCAATGAAAGCTGAGATGCTAAACTTTACAAGATGGCTTTCATCCTTTGTAATGATCTTAATATAATCTTTTACACTCTCTACATATAATATATCATCTAAGTATACTTTTACTTGCTTTCTATCTTTTCGGACATAAATGTGATCCACTCTGACAGGCTGTTCCTTGACCCCATCATTGCTTAAATCTGGCGCCATAATAGTTCGGAATTTTTCTATGGCTTGAAAAAATCTACCGAACGTAATCGGCTTCAATAAGTAATCAACTGCATTGAGATTAAAACCGTCGATTGCATAATCTCTGTATGCTGTGGTGAATATAACTTTAGGTTTGTGAATTAAATTTCCAAAGAATTCTGTTCCCGTTAATACAGGCATCTCAATGTCTAAGAATATCAGATCTACTTGTTTTTCTTGTAAAATCTTAGATGCATCTATAGCATTTTCACATACAGCAACTACATGAAAATCATCCAGCTGTCCTACATGATTAACAATCAAGTTGCGGGCTAATTCTTCATCATCAACAATTAGACAATTATACATCTGCAGTTTTTAAAGTTAAAATCACCTCATAATACTTTTCAGAATCCACAACTTCAAGAGTATGACGATCTGGATACAACAATTCGAGTTGCTTCTTCACATTGACATGACCGAGAGACTTAGTGGTGGAAGCAATAGGACTACTAGGTTTAGAATTTTTAATTTTAAATGAGATCTGATTATTCTGAGTTGATAAATGGATTTCGATTTTACCCTCTTTAATTTCTTGCTTGACACCATGTTTAAACGCATTCTCAATAAATGTCAACAAAATCAATGGAGCAACCTTGACATCATTTAACACCTTCTTGACAAACACTATCTCAACCCTTCTACCATACCGTAATTTCTCAAGGGCTAGATAGTTCTCAATCAAGCCTACTTCATTGTGAATAGGAACATATACTTCCTCGCATCTAAATAAAATATAATCCAGTATATCAGATAGACGCGCAATAACTTCCGGTGTCTTTTCTGACTTCTCCAATGACAAAGCGTAAAGACTATTGAGCGTATTAAATAAAAAATGAGGGTTTAGCTGGTTTTTAAGAGCGCTCAATTCTGCTGTTTTTTTCTGTTCTCTCAACTCTACCAATTGCTGCTGGGATTTATAAAAACGGAGCGTTAATAAAAGTACAGTCGGTGTTAAAAACTTAATAACCTTACTTAAAAAAACAGCGGGTTTTAAAAATCTAGTTATGAAATTCTCACTTGCATACTTCTGTCCTAATTCGTCAAAAATATCGAAATACTTAGGATCGTAAAACCACATTTTAAATAAACAATATACCGCCCACATTGCCCCTAATAGCAACAATAACAAAACTATAAAACTTAAGTATTTTTTCTTGTCTAGAAACTTAGGAATCAATATGTATAGGCAAGTATAAGCTGTAATAATCTGAGTACCTACAACCATAGTGTACATTTCTATGATCTGAAGAAAACTATGGTAATAAAGCCTATTGGCAGTAAGCACGAAATAGAGAAATACCAATACCCAGAACAAGATATGTCTTGCCAATGAATCTTTAGGATGTGAATCGAGTGATAACATAATAGAGAGATAAAAGTAAAGGATAATTATTAATATATACAACCTTGTCTACCAATCGACCATTATTGACAATGCATCGGGAATTATCATGGACGAAGCCCTATTAATCCTTCCATTGTCGAAACCAACCTTTCCGTCTACAATCACTATATGCATTTAATCTGACAGCTACATTTGATGCAAATCATAAATAAAGATTATGAAAATCATACATGTTTTTTTTCTGTTGCTGTTTTGTTCAGTTACTCTTGCCCAAGAAAATAGTATTCCTTACGTCCAATCTGAGATTTCGATTGATGGTAATCTTGATGAAAGTGCTTGGAACAATCTTACTGAGATCTCTAATTTTTACAATTATATGCCCACAGATGTAGGTAGGTCAGAATATCAAACGAAAGTGAAACTATTCCATAATGGGAAGTACTTATATCTAAGTGCAATTTATTATGATACAGAAGCTAGAATACAGACGAGTTCACTTAAGAGAGATGTCTCTATAGGTTTAAGTGATTCATTCATTTTGATCCTAGACACTCAGAATCAGCAGCAGAGTGCATATTATTTCGCAGTAAACTCGTATGGTACACAAGTCGATGGTCTAGTAGAACGGATAAACGAAGGGTATGATTTTAGTCTGAGTTGGAATGCGGTCTGGCAAGCAAGAACTTCCGTTAATGGGAACCAGAAAATCTATGAGATGGCTATTCCGCTCAAGGCTTTAAACTATTCTGAAAAAGCACCAACATTTGGGATACAGATGTATACCAGAGATATTAAGAAAAATGCCTGGTCCATACTTACTAATGTTAAGAGAAACTACCGATTGTTCGACCTAAGGTTCACTACCCCTTTTGTTGTAGATCAGATTCCAGATAGATCTCCATCTAGAGTAGCCATAACTTCTGCAATTACAACTAATTATCAGCAAAACATCGCTGAAAACACCGAAAAGACTTCATTCATCCCCAGTATGGATGTTCAATATAACTTGACTTCATCTTTAAAGCTGGATGCAACCATTAACCCTGATTTTTCACAAGTAGATGTTGACCAGCAAGTCACCAATCTTAGTAGGTTCTCTATCTTTTTTCCGGAAAGAAGAAATTTCTTTCTTGAGAATGCAGATCTTTTTAGTAACCTAGGCGTCTCGAGTGTAAATCCTTTTTACTCCAGAAGAATAGGTGCCAATTCTGACATTGGATTCGGGCTTAAACTTTCTGGTAATCTAACAAGTACTACAAGATCTGGGCTTATGAGCGTTCAGACTACAGGGAACGAAAACACCCGTAATCAAAATTATTCTGCAATTGTTTTAGAACAACAGTTAAACAACAACTTTACAGCAACTGGATTCCTCATTAATCGACAAGAAACTCAAGCTCTTGAATTTAAAGAGGACTACAATCGAGTAACTGGAATCAATATAAATTTTAAGTCCAACAATAATCGCTGGATTGGACTAGCCAATTTAGCTAAAAGTCTCAGTAATGGAATAGAGGATAAAAATAACTTCTATAACCTAGGAATGTGGTACAATAGAAGAGGGTTAAGTGGCAGCCTATCTATCAGAAATCTCGGCAGTAATTATCTTACAGATGTAGGTTTTACGCCTAGGTTATTTAATTACGATGCAATCAATCAAGTTACGATAAGAGAGGGGTATTCTCAACTATCTTCCCAACTCGAATATGAACTGTTCTTTGAAAAATCAGATTGGGCAAACAGTATAAGGGTTCTTAATTATCGCAACAACACTTTCTTCAATGAATCGGGAGAGATATCTCAGTATCAACACTATTTCAATTCTGCCATTTTTTTTAAGAATCTATCGGCCATATATTATGTACTGACTTACGACAACGTACGATTAGATTATGGCTTCGACCCAATCGGAAGTGGCAATCCTATACTTCCAGGCGATTATCGTTTCGCTTTATTAAAAATAGGATATAATTCTGCCAATAATCAGAAAATCAGATACAGAGTCAATGCACAGAAAGGCAGTTATTACCTTGGAGATCGAACCAGCGCAGGACTTTACATAAACTATCAACTACTACCGTTTGCCAACATTGAACTAGCCTATGACATCAATCAGATCGATTTAAAAGAACTGGGAGAACGCACCTTGCACTTGACTCGATTTACCGGAGAAGTCTTTATTAATACTCGTTTAAACTGGACATCATATGTGCAATACAACACCCAGTTTGACAATTTTAACATCAACACCAGACTACAATGGGAGTATAAGCCATTGTCATACTTATACATTGTATTCACAGATAATTACAACCAAGATATTCAACGGAAAGACTGGGGTTTAGCCTTCAAGATTAATTATAGAATGGATTTATAAAAATTTCAAACCCTTATATTTATAAATAAATATTTACCATCTGTCCCCTAGGCAGAAGTCCACTCGTCATTTAGGTGAAATTAATTTTTATATCTTGGTCTAGCATGATCGAGAACAACACTTAAAACGTATAACTTATGAAAAATTTTATGTTGATTTTTTTCGGAGAGACAGGAGAATATGACAAGCTAAGCCCAGAAGAATTACAGCGAAGAATGGGCAACTGGGGAGCATGGACTCAAAAAATGATTTCAGATGGCGTATTCGTCGATGGCAAGGGATTAACCACTAATTCTCGTACACTTACCTCTAAAGAAGGAGCGGCAGTTGATGGTCCATATCTTGATATTAAAGAAAGTGTGGGCGGCTACTACATTGTTAAAGCAGAAACTATAGAAGATGCTGTTAAAATAGCCAGAGACTATCCAGACTTTGACATGAACGGAGGAGGAGTTGAAGTAAGAGAATGTATGTCTGGTGCAGAAGGCTAGTGACATAATAGATCACTTATTCAGGCATGAATCGGGTCATATCATATCTAGACTAAGTTCCAGATATGGTATGCTCCACTTGTCTGAAATTGAAGATGCTGTATCGGAAGCGCTTTTAAGAGCCATGAAAACCTGGCCACTTGATATTCCAGAATCGCCAGGCGCTTGGTTGTACTCAGTGGCATCTAGAATCATAATAGACATCTTGCGCAGGAAACAAATCTATTACGAAAAAGTCATCCCAGAATATAAAATTCAATCTTTAGATTCTACGGAAGACGAAGATCGCTATGCTACTATAAAACTTATGTTGTGGTGTGCACACCCTTCCCTATCTACCAGAGATCAACTAGGCTTGATTCTTCAATTGGTTTCTGGATTCAGTGTTAAAGAAATAAGCAGTGCACTACTGGTCAATGCTGAATCCCTTAAGAAAAGATTACAACGTGCTAGAAAAAAATTGAAGACTGTGGAATCTGAACTGGTTCTACCTGAAATTAAAGAAGTAGAAGATCGGTTTCCCATATTGAGGTCAGCGCTCTATCTAGGATTCAATGAAGGTTATTATTCTATCCATGATGAAAATATCTTGCGAGAAGACTTAATTTATGAAAGCTTACGTCTATGTAAGTTACTGTGTGACACCCAGCATGATGACAGAGGCATTTCACAAGCTCTGATGAGTCTCCTGTTGTATCATACCAGCCGCATTCCTGCGAGAAGAACTTCGGACAACTCCTTTATTTTATTTGAAAATCAAGACAGAAAACTTTGGGATAAAAGAATGATCCGCCTAGCAGGTGATTATCTCGAAGCAGGTATGAGCAGCGATTATTATACACCCTATCATATCGAAGCTGTTATTGCAGGGCACCATACGCATACACCAGAATACAGATTGACCAATTGGGATATTATATCCCAACTTTACGAAAAGTTGCTATCTGTAACGCCTAATCCAATCATCAAGCTTAACCTCATCTATGCTATGCTCATGGCAGAGAAAATAGAGGAAGCAGGAATGTTGCTTAATGATACGGATCCAGAAACATACGGACCACATAAGTATCTTTCTTATGCTGTGCATGCACTGTATTACGAAATGTGCAAAAACTTAAATGAAAAAAAATCACTCCTATGGAAGGCGATTGATGCTGCACCTAACCAAGCAACTCGAGAAGTACTTATGAAAAGGATGGAAGAATAATAACCTTCATTGAACCCTAATCGTTTACCCTTTTTATCTCAATGGTTAATTTAATTTTTCATCATCAACAATAAATTTAACTTATACCTGCAGAGTCAATCTATTGCGTGCAGTTATTGTGTTTCCATAAGAAAAACAGAATTCATTGTATCTTAAGAATGCTTTGATATTATCTATATATCCCAATATTTATTAACTTAGGATCATTAACTGTTCAGATTCGCCATAAGTAATGTTATAGCGAAGTTTCGGTTAGAACCTCCAATGCCAGACTAAATCTTAGTCTATAATAGCAAGATGGCAATAGGTCATAACTGCTATGATGAAAACTCCCCATTAGCCACAGTAGGATAATAATTCATCAATTAAATTAACAATACAATTATGAAAAAACAACTAGCAGAATTTATCGGAACACTATGGTTGGTATTGGGTGGTTGTGGAAGTGCTGTCTTGGCAGCAGCCTATCCTGAGTTAGGAATAGGTTTTGCGGGAGTGGCATTGGCATTTGGTTTAACCGTAGTTACAATGGCCTACGCTATAGGACATATATCAGGTTGCCACTTAAATCCAGCAGTATCCATAGGTTTATGGATGGGAGGCCGTTTCGACAAGAAGGATTTACTCTCATACATCATTGCTCAGGTCTTAGGAGCTATCGCTGGAGCCGGGATCTTATGCTTAATTGCTACAGGAAAATCCGGATTCGAACTGGGTGGATTTGCTGCCAATGGTTATGGAGAACATTCTCCTGGTGGTTATAGTATGGTTTCCGCTCTCATTACAGAACTTGTCATGACATTTATGTTCCTACTAATTATATTAGGAGCAACGCATTCTAAAGCCCCTAAGGGTATGGCAGGACTGACTATAGGACTGGGTTTGACCTTGATTCACCTAATCAGTATTCCGGTTACCAATACATCGGTCAATCCAGCAAGAAGTACGAGTCAAGCCTTGTTTGTAGGTGATTGGGCGGTAGGGCAGCTGTGGTTATTCTGGGTTGCACCGATAATAGGCGCTATTTTAGCAGGATTGGTTTACAAGTATCTTTCTCCAGAAGATTAAGAAAGTATTCTCTTTAAAAGTCAATATGTAATTAAGTCCTTTAAATGTGATAAGAGCAGTACGAATCACATAATTCGTACTGCTCTTATTTTATTATGTTGCCTATCAGTCATAGATGTTGGTAATACTTCAGTTATGAGAAGCATATGTTACTGTTGATTAAAAAAATATAATTAATACATACCCTTCTTCTTTAAGTATTTAACAATGATTCCCAGCTGGCCTAAGTGATATATATTGTGATGTAACATGCCATTAATTACAAAGGAGTATGGATAATCTCCCTTAAAGTCAGTGTCATAATATTGTTCATTGAAGAAGCTATCTTCCTTGGTCTTTAACAATTGAATTATTTCTGTCAAACTCGCTTTGTATTCACTCAATACATTACTCCATCCCATTGCTTTTAATGTTTCGTTCGAAAACCAATTTTCTTCACAATCATCCGTCAAGCTTCCTTCTCCAGTTTTAATTTTAAGTATGGTCTCTTTTTGCCATGTTGTCAAATGAGAGATAATTTCTGCCACACTATGCAAGTGTCGATCTGGTCTTATAAAAGCGTTCTTCTCATCTATATTTTCTAAGATTCGATTATAATTAGGACCGATCCATACTTTTCCTTCTTGGTTATCAGATAACTGGCTTATAATATTTTCAATTAAGACTTTCATTGTTTTCGTCGTTGGTTTAAATCGGTAATATTGAAGCTATCACAAACAAACTTCGATTTTTCTCATCGAGAAAACAACTTATTGATTATTAAAGAAGAAATGAGATCTTTAATTAATTACAACAATAACTATTGTCTACTAAACCTTACATTCTGATTTCTACCAAAGGTTAGATATAAATCTTTAACTTTTCCGTTTTTTAGCGTATCGATCCTCAGTCGATAATTAGAGTTTTTAAATATTAATTCTTCATTTGACATTAGTATGGCCTTCCTTTTCTTATCCCTATATCGCACTTCATAATCCATTTCTGAAAGATATTCAATAGAATACGTTACTCCTGTTTCTTCGTTTAAGAATTCTCCTTCTATCGTTGTAAAATCATATTGACTTAGATCCGTGTTTTTTCTGGTAAGTGTAAAATCAGGTGTATCGGTATAGTATGCAGTCACTTGCATCTCTCCTTTTTCATTCACAGTAAATTCTTGCTTGAAAGGGGCATCATTCCATTGCTGAAATAAATTATCTGCTTCCCTAATTAACTTGGTGTCATTGCGCCCAGATCGAAGAAGATATAAGTCTCCTTCCCTTACTTCTAATTGCCAGATATAACCATCAAGTTCGTAGATGCCTTCTATTTCTTCTATAGATACGTAGGGACCGATTTTCTCTGGTCTTAATCGTATAAACTCTTCATTAATTTCTAAGTCCAACAATACATCTGCACTATTTAAAGTCTGAATGTTAGGAGTGATTTTGCCACTATTGGTAAGCGTAATAATAGAAAAACCACGATCTTCGAATCGAGCGGTGATCGCTTTCCAAGCACCTGAAGACCCTGCATGGTAAGTATATGGAATACCAAGGTATTCTTTAAATTCTATACCGTATCCATAGTTTTCGATATCTGAATCGGGTAACAATGATTGACTGCGCTCTAATAACTCTTTAGAAAACCGCTTGTTGCTTTTTGTCTGTAGTATTTTCTCGAACTCAAGTTGATCTTGTAGGGTCGAAAAAATATTACC
>CALIQO010000229.1 GCA_938044055.1 uncultured Saprospiraceae bacterium | reverse complement strand
GAAAGCACTTGAAAAGATCTTGAGAAAACACTCAGGATTGAATGAAACTGTAGAGCTCGGAGATAAGTGGACAGATGGATCCATGATATTGAAACCTTACGATGAAGGTTTAAAATCTAAAGAGATTCCGATAGATACTTTCTTCCATAAGATAGTTATGGTTAGAGATAGATTAAGGGTTATGGAACAACGGATCAATTCCAGTAAACTTTCTGATGAAGAAAAGGTTAATTTACAACAATACATAACGAGGATCTATGGATCTCTCACTACCTTCAATGTATTATTTAAGTACAAGGATGATCACTTTTCTGGAGAGAAGTCTTAGACTATTGAATTGTATTAAACACCCTTATGATTTATAAGAATATGAAGTTTTACGGATTGGTTCTACTCTTGTTTTCTATGTTGTCTGTAAGTTCTTGTGTGGAAGTGAACAATGCATTCTCCTCGCTGCCTCCCGGCATATGGAGAGCCACGTTGGATCTGGATGACACCCCATTCGCAGGATCTGAAGATGAAGTAATTGTGAAGTCGACAACAGATGATATCTTGCCATTTTTATTTGAGTTAAAGTACGATGAAAATGATGATTTCTACATTGAGATTATCAACGGTAAAGAAAGAATTAAAGCAACAGATATAAAATACGGAAGAGATTTAGCTACTGCTAAAGATACCGTAATCATCAATTTTCCAGTATATGATTCATACATAAGAGCAATCTATGAAGAGAACCTTATGGAAGGAAGGTGGTATGTCAACAATAGAAATAATTACAGCATACCTTTTAAAGCTTATTTCGGACAGAATCATCTTTTTTCTACAGACAAGGAAGAAAAGACACATGACTTGTCAGGTAGATGGGAAGTGACATTCGGAATAGAAGGAGATGATCCTTATCCAGCTGTCGGTGAGTTCACTCAAGAAGGGAATCAAGTTCTCGGAACATTTATGACGGAGACTGGGGACTATAGATTTTTAGCTGGCCAGGTAATCGCTGACAAGTTCGGCTTGTCCGTTTTCGATGGGGCGCATGCCTTTTTATTTAATGGCAAATTCACTTCCGAAGATGAATTCATAGGCACTTTCAGAGCGGGCAAACACCATATTGAAAGTTTTTCGGCAAAACGCAATAGCGAGGCTGTTCTGAAAAGCCCATATGACTTAACCACTTATACCAGCTCTAGGCCTTTAGATATATCATTTCCAGATACTGAAGGCAATCTTGTTTCGCTTGAAGACGACCTCTACAAAGGAAAAATCAAGCTTGTTGTAATCATGGGAACATGGTGTCCCAATTGCAGGGACCAGACCGTTTTCTTAAATGATTATATCCGCGACAACGAAACCGATGATATAGAAGTATTGTATCTAGCATTCGAGAAGCATAAGGCTAAAGAAAAGGCTGTTGCCGCCATTCAACGGTACAAAGACAAGATGAATACTCCATGGAACATATTACTTGCTGGGTCTTCTGACAAGGCAGAAGCAAGTAAGATTCTTCCTATGCTCAGTAATATTCTCTCCTATCCTACCTTGTTATTTGTAGATGAAGAAAATAGGGTGAAAAAGATACACACTGGATTCAATGGTCCAGCAACAAGTAAGTATGCTGATTTTGTCAAGGTGTTTAACAACACAATTGCTAAATTGAGATCAGAGAGAGATAATTCATAGCCACTAAAATCCATTCAGATTGAAGAACACATTCCAGAAAACAGCTTTTATTACAGGGGCAACTTCGGGCATAGGAAAGGCTACGGCTACCCTATTTGCTAAAAGAGGATACAACTTAATTGTTACAGGAAGAAGATCAGAAAGATTGCTGAGTATCAAGCAGAAGATTAAGAAGAAATATGCGGTCAGAGTTAAGGCGTTGGCTTTCGATATTAGAGATAAGGACGCTTGCAAAAACGCTTATATGTCACTAGATCGAGAGTGGAAAAAGATTAATATCCTAATCAACAATGCTGGACTTGCCAGTGGATTTGATCCGATACATAGAGGGCAACTTGATGATTGGGAACAGATGATTGACACCAATGTTAAGGGTCTACTATTCATAACAAGGCTAGTCAGCCCAGGTATGGTGAAAAGAAAAAGCGGTCACATCATCAATGTGTGTAGCACCGCTGGGCATGAAGTCTACCCTCGCGGAAATGTATACTGTGCTACCAAGCACGCAGTTGATGCTATTACGAAATCTATGCGGGTTGATTTATATCAATATGGAATAAGAGTAGGTCAAATATCTCCAGGCCATGTAGAAGAAACAGAGTTCGCCCTAGTGCGGTTTCATGGTGATAAAAACAAATCTAAAATATACGAGGATTTCGTACCATTGAATAGCAAGGATGTCGCAGAAACCATATTCTTCATGGCTACAAGACCTAAGCATGTCAACATTCAAGACATACTCATGATGGGAACCCAGCAAGCTGGTAGTAATCATATTGATAGGTCTGGCAGAAATTAACCCCCTATTAAGGTCAGGTATTTCTTAATTACATTTAGTCTATACTTAATGTGATAGTAATTATTATGCACATATAAGCAATATTCATTTACCAGACATATAATCAATCACAGTGATTGAGCTATAAAAGATCTTTTCCTCTTTTTTTTATTTATCTTACTCAAGTTAAATACTTAAAGCAGCTATTCAATAGATGCATCATGAAAGAAATCTTGAAATGAAATTTCTATTCTTCAGTATATTGTTTCCCCTGCTAGTATTGTCCTGCTCTAACAATGTAGAAATAGCTATAGATAATCCTACAGATACTCCCATCATAGTAAAGATAGATACGATGACTATTGAAGTTCCTGGAGAAGATGTCGTACGGATTGAATTAGATAAAGGCCCACATACAATTTCATTTAATGACGAGGATGCTGTTGCTTTCGATTTTACTCAAGGAGCATATATGCTAAACCCTACTATGAGTGAATATTTAGTAGTTAAAGAATTTTATGGAAAGGAGTCTGATTATGAATTATTCGAAAGTGTATCTGGGCAATCTCAGTCAAAAATTGATTTCATGGGAATGGAATTAGAGGGAGATTACTCAGTTGTAAAGGATCTGGTTAATCTGGTGACCTGGGAAGTAGGACCGCGTGAGCCTTTGCCTGAAACGGTAAAAGTAGATTCTGGACAGAAGTATGCAACAGTGACGAAACTTATGTCTAGCACTGAATTCTTGCAGCATATGATAGAAGCAACAAAAGATGAGGAATCTCAGACGGAACAACAATAAGAATGGAACTTGATTAAAACAATGAGCAATCTTTCTCGAATAAGAAAAATCTATAATTCGACATTACCGATTAAGGAATTATTGTGTGACAATGTTTAGATGACTACTTACTACTTGAGTAAGAAAATCTTTTTAGACTCAATTGTAGAACCATTATCCACCATGATGAAGTATACACCTGCCGCATACTTCCTTAGATCTAACTTGCGATAAGGAGAATCTGATGTAGAGGTTGTTTCAATAAGCAAGTCTCCTTTTTTATTAAATAAAGTTATGGTCATGGGTTTCTCTTCAGGTCCGTCAGTAGAAACGGTAAGATAGTCAGAGCAGGGGTTGGGGTAAATATCAATATTGAATACCTTCTCGGGTACTTCCTCTAACTCAGCCATTGCATACGCGTATTGTATGTCCCTAACTTGAGATTCTAATTTAACCATTGTATAGGATATCTTAGATAATGAGCTGTATTGCTTCCTTTTTCCGATTCTGATAGAAGTAAATAAGGATGCAGATACCATCTTGCTTGGTTTATCAATAATAGATTCCTTCTCATCAATATCTATGCTTGACTCAAGAACCTCCTCAACTTCTGCAATTGAAGTGAGGTCATTCGTATTGAAATACCTTTTATTATCTTCAATAGAACCCCAGATAACATTATCGATGGAAGCAACGGCAGAAGTAGATTCAACTGCTATAGATTGTCTCGTATAATTCTGTTTATTGATCCAGTCCTCCCATTGATTATAGGATACTTGGCCTATATCTCTGACAGTAAAATCTTTAGAAGAGATTGCGTATATACTAGGAAATCGATTTACCTGATACAGATAGCTTATATCATTGGTACCTTTCTCTATATTAACGGAAGGATAAGCATTCTGAGCCCAGTTTCCGTAGGAGAAGTCGTTACACTTAT
>CALIQO010000228.1 GCA_938044055.1 uncultured Saprospiraceae bacterium | reverse complement strand
GGAGAATAATCTTCTCTGGATTTCTTGTAAAATGATGCGGCGATTGTAGGTTGTATTACTGGCTATCAATAGCCCCAAGAAAGAATTGAGTTCATCAACTGTTCCATAAGCTTCAATTCTGAGTGCATCCTTCCCTACCCTTTTTCCTCCGAATAAAGATGTTTTCCCTTTGTCTCCTTTTTTAGTATATATCTTCATAGCATGGAATTATAAAAATTGAATTAGAGTAAGTAACATGATGATTGTAAATATATTACTCTGAATGTTTGAATCTAATTCTTTATCATATATTTTTAAGCATAACCCGCTTGTACATTGCGATAGGCATCATTCCTACATATCTTCTACGCTCGTCTAGATTTTCTATATCTTCAGTATCTGCGAGCTTAACTGTTCTATTTACTCTGTCAACATTAGAGAATTGTGTCCCATATAATTGCTTCTCTCCACTATTTATTTTTATTCTGTCGTATAAGTAGGCATAGCTCTGTCCATCCATGTCACCTTTCTTTACTGCTGCCTCTATATTAGATAGTTGGGACATCTGCCATTCTTTATCTGCATCTGAATGTTGAATTATAAGAAAAATGCCTTGCATAGCAACAGTTCCGACTTCTTTCTTATTGGGAAAACCGCTTGAAGCAAATATTTCTTTTAGTCTATTTCTATTTCTTTCATCTACAACTTGCATCCCATCGGTTGTCACCATACTTAGATCTAAGGCATATTTGTCGATGATATCATTCATTAGATTTCCACGAGCAGCTTGATCGTCAACATACATTTTTATTAATTCCATCTTTAAGGAATCGTTGAGTACTTTCTCATCAGATAGACCTTCACAAGATTTAAATGTTGATAAAAATCCTTTCTTGCAGAGCTTCCGAATGGTTTCTTCATCTTGATTGCTTATTATCTCGGTGACGTCTCCATTTCTATTTAATTTAGACTTTATCTCTAAACCACGTGAAAGAAATTTTTTATCTACATCCTGGGAAATATTCAATAGTGAATCGAATTGTAGATTGGCCATATTTAGGTTTTCATCCATAAAATTTTCCATCATTCTCCAACCTAGCTTCCATATTTCTTCATCAGAAGCTTGATTATTCGTTCCCATCTTACATGAGGAGATAAGAATGAATGCAGTTACGGCAATGGTTACTTGTATATGCTTCATGGTTACATTTATGTTACATGATATCCAATAGCGGAATAAACAACGGCTTCTACCACAACAGTAGGTGAAACTAAATTTAGTGAAAGATAAGGGAGTAAACTATGGTAAGGGCATTTTAATTATTCTGCCACATTATATCTGTGGGAAGGATCAGAGGCCAAGACGATGTTTTCGTTTTTCTCATCAGATTCTACTTTACCATCTCGCAGTCTGATAATCCGATGCGCGTGCTCGGCAATATCTGGTTCGTGGGTAACGAGGATAACGGTATTTCCATTCTTATGAATTTCTTCAAATATACTCATGATTTCTATCGAGGTCTTGGTATCTAAGTTTCCGGTGGGTTCATCTGCAAGAATGATTGCCGGGTCATTAACCAAAGCACGAGCTATAGCAACTCTCTGTCGTTGTCCTCCTGAAAGCTCATTAGGCTTATGGGTAAGTCTATCACCGAGGCCTACAATACTAAGCACATGTGCTGCTTTTTCGAGCCGGGCAGACTTTTTCATTCCAGAGTAAACCAGTGGCAATGCCACATTATCCAGAGCAGTAAGTCTCGGTAGCAGGTTGAATGTCTGGAAAACGAAACCTATTTCTTTATTTCTTACTTGGGCAAGCTCGTTGTCCGTCATAGATGAAACATCTACATCATTCAGTACGTATGAACCTTTAGTAGGTGTGTCTAAGCATCCCAGCAAATTCATTAATGTAGATTTTCCTGAACCAGAAGGGCCCATAAGTGCCACATATTCGTTTTTCTGGATGGCAACATCAATTCCCTGAAGTGCTCTCACTTCTTCTGCTCCCATTACATATACTTTCCAGAGTTTATCTACATTAATTATATTATTCATGTTTCACTTCTTTGCAATTATTAATAACACCCTAAGATTTCTTAACTATTACCTTAGGAATAACAATATGGTTTTCCTCAGACTTAGGCGCTCTTGCTAGTAAGGCTTCTCTCGAGTTGCCTTGGACTACCTTATCTTCCCTAGGTCCAGGACCATCGTCAATCATATATCTAAGAGGAGGAACTTCGCTGGTATCTAATTCTTGAAGTTTTTCTACCATCCCTAGGATATTATTGAGATCATTCTTTATAATCTCTTTCTCCTCGCTGCTTAAATCAAGGCGAGATAGATTTTCCAATTTCGAAATTAACGCGTCATTTATTTTCATAAATAATTTTTAGATAGGAGGCACTATTCTTTCCACCAAAAGTAGTATTAATCCCTGTATCTGTAGATATGACAGCCCTTAGAATCAAGGAAAGGAATAAATATTTTAGAATATTCTGCTATATTCTATTGTAAATATGTCTAGCGTATTATTTTTGGGGGCTTGTAAAACGTGCCTACGATGATAAAACATATTGCCATAGCTGGAAACATTGGCGCCGGGAAGACTACGCTCTCAGAACTATTATCGAAGCATTATGGCTGGGAAGTACATTATGAAGATGCCAGCTCTAATCCATACTTAAGTGATTTCTATGACGATATGCAGCGCTGGGCATTCAACCTTCAGATCTATTTCTTGAATAGTAGATATAAACAGATTTTAGATATTCAGAAAGGAGATGTATCTGTTGTACAGGATCGGACCATCTATGAAGATGCGTATATCTTCGCTCCGAATCTTCACGAAATGGGTTTAATGTCTGAAAGAGACTTCGAAAACTATTTCGACTTATTTAATACAATGTCGAAACAAGTTAATCCACCAGATTTACTCATATACTTAAAGTCAAATATCTCTACCCTTGTAAATCACATTCAGACACGAGGAAGAGATTATGAAGGCAATATGTCTTTAGACTACCTCAAGAGACTTAACAATAGGTATGAAAATTGGATTGCAGAATATACGGAAGGTAAACTTCTAATTATCCCTGTGGACGATATGGATTTCAAAAACAACAAAGAAGATCTAGGTAAGATAATTGAAATGGTCGATAGAGAACTCTACGGACTGTTTTAATCACTCTATTATACGATAACTTCTAAGAACCTATCTTTCCCTTGCATGTCCTTTCCGATTTTAACAGAAGAGAAGGTTCCATATAACTCCGCAGTTTCCGCCACTCTAAACTCATTGATTTCTAAGAATATCAGCGATCCTGATTCCATCATTTCATCCGCATACCTAGCAATCATTTTATAAAAAACCAATGGATCAGTGGATATGGGATATAAAGCAAGGTCGGGTTCGTATCTAACTGTCGAATCAGACATGACTTCTTTTTCGCCGTGATCTATATAAGGAGGATTACTGATTATTAGATCGACCTTACCCCATTCACTCCAGGAAGTTTCATCTAAAAAGTCACTTTCCTTTATT
>CALIQO010000227.1 GCA_938044055.1 uncultured Saprospiraceae bacterium | reverse complement strand
ATTAAAACACGGTATTGCTACATAAATCGATATTCTTTCTACCCACTTACGCATCTAGATAGATAACGGAATAGGATTCCCTTAATATTAAGATACAAACTGTATATGAATTCTGCCTATCAGACCCTTCTGGCAAATTAAGTATGCCTCTACCCTCCCTTTTCCATTAAAAAATCTATTTTTAGCGGACAATAAAAAATCTTCGATGAGCAAGACGTTTTTTGGCCATCCACGCGGATTGGCAACGCTATTTTTTACTGAGATGTGGGAACGGTTATCCTATTATGGGATGCGGGCTCTCTTAGTTTTATTTATGACGACTCCTGTAGCAGAAGGGGGACTAGATTTTTCTGAAGAAAAGAGTGGAGCAATATATGGATTGTATACTTGTTTTGTCTACTTACTTGCTTTACCTGGTGGCTGGATCGCCGATAGATTGATCGGAGCTCGAAAATCTATATGGTATGGTGGGATAACAATAATGATGGGACACTTTGTCCTCGCAATTCCTAACAATTTCAGCTTTATTCTAGGCTTAATCCTTATTGTCATCGGTACTGGATTATTAAAACCCAATATCAGTGCTATTGTCGGAGATCTATATAGCAAGGATGAGGAAGCAAAACGAGATGCAGGGTTCTACATTTTTTATATGGGGATAAACATCGGTGCAGTATTGGGACCACTTATCTGTGGTTACTTCGCTGAAAATGTCAATTGGCACTTAGGATTTGCTATTGCTGGTTTTGGTATGGCACTAGGTCTTATACAATATAAAATGACAGAAAAGCATCTAGGAGATATAGGCTTAAGACCAAATATAGAGGAAGACAAGTCCGATTTTACTTCGACTGGTAACTCAGGAATAGCTATAGGTATGTTACTCTTCACTGTCCTTCTATTAGGTGCATTACAATACTTTAATGTAATTGACTTAACCACAGCAACGGGAATCGCTGGAGCTACAATCGTACTTATTGTAACAGTGGCTCTATGTTATTTTGGATACATAATAATTGCTGGTGGATTGACTAAAGATGAAAAAAAGCGAGTTACTGTTTGTTTTATATTAATTGCTGCTGCGGCTGTATTCTGGTCAAGTTTCGAACAGCATGGTTCATCCTTTAACTTATTTGCTCGTGACTTTACAGAAAGAAATATATTTGGATGGGATGTTCCAGCTTCTTGGTTTCAATCTATAAATCCATTTTTCCTCATTACTCTTGCCCCTGTATTTGGCGCTTTATGGATAAGGCTTTCTGCTAGAAACATGAACCCTCGTACTCCGATTAAGTTTGTCCTTGGTTTAATAGGGGTTGGTGTAGGATTTTATGCTATGGTATTGGCGGCAGGTATTGCGGCAGATGGAATGAAGGCTGGAGCGTACTACCTTTTTATTGCATACTTTCTACATACTTGTGCTGAGCTCTGTATAAGTCCTGTAGGATTGAGTACCATGACTAAACTCGCTCCGAAACGATTTGTAAGTCAGATGATGGGAATGTGGTTCGTAGGAACAGCAGCAGGAAATCTTGTTGCAGGATTGGTAGCTGGAAAGTTCAATCCAGAAGACCTGAGTCAGATGCCAGATCTCTTTATGAATTTTGTATTTGCCGGTATTGGAACAGGACTTTTAATTCTTTTACTGTCTCCACTTTTAAAGAAGTGGATGGGAGATGTAAACTAAAACATAACCTATGTCTAAAGATCATAAACCTTATATAGATTCTAAAACTACGCTTCCAGAAACGACCATAAAGGCGTTCATATTAGGAGCCTTATTGTCTATGGTGCTTTCTGCTGCCAATGCATACCTAGGTCTCTTCGCCGGAATGACCGTATCAGCTTCTATACCTGCAGCTGTATTGTCGATGGCCATTTTAAGGCTATTTAAGAATCACAATATCCTAGAAAACAATATCGTACAGACAGCTGCTTCCGCGGGAGAATCTCTAGCAGCTGGAGTGATCTTCACTTTTCCTGCTCTTGTTCTTATGGGATACTGGGATGAGTTTAATTACTGGGAGACTGTATTGATTGCCTTATGTGGAGGTGTGCTGGGTGTATTGTTTACAGTGCCTCTTCGATCTGCCTTAATCGTAAAACAGAAATTACAATTTCCAGAAGGGGTTGCAACATCTGAAGTTTTAAAGACAGGAGAAAAAGGGGGGAAGGCTGTTAAGTTTCTTGTTATAGGAGCACTTATCGGAGCAGGCGTAAAACTTGCTGAAGCAGGTCTTAAGTTATGGTCTGGCGTAAGCGAAGGCGCCTCTCTTCTCGGAGGCAAGGCTTACACATATATGGGGATGAATCTGTCCCCAGCCCTAATAGGTGTAGGTTATATAGTAGGGATAAGAATTGCTGTACTGGTATTCGCAGGTGGTGTTATATCTTGGTGGATAGCCATACCCTGGTATATGGCAGCTAATGGCTTAGAACAAGGTGCAGATTCCGCAGTAGATATGGGTTATGAAGTATGGACTAATCAGATAAGATATCTAGGTGTAGGAGCCATGGTCATTGGAGGATTGTGGGCATTGATTAAGTTAAGAGGAGCCATTGCCATGGCAGCTAAAAGTGGTATAACAGCCATGAGATCTAAAATTGACTTGAGCCAAGTTCCTAGAACAGAAAGAGATACCCCTATGTCGTGGGTGATGATTGCAGTAGTACTTATGCTGGTACCTATATTCATAATATACTTAAGAGAAATACACGATGTCGCCATCACAGGAATGATGGCCATTTTTATGGTTGTCGCTGGATTCCTATTTTCAGCGGTGGCTGGATATATGGCAGGACTTGTCGGTAGTTCTAACAATCCGATATCAGGAGTTACCATTGCTACCATTCTTACAGCATCACTGATCCTTGTAGTTATCATGGGTAGTGATTCAGAAAAAGGACCGGCAGCAGCCATCCTTATCGGTGCAGTAGTCTGCTGTGCAGCGGCCATTGCTGGTGACAATATGCAAGATCTTAAAGCTGGACATATACTGGGGGCAACACCACAGAAACAACAAATCATGCAGATGGTCGGGGTTGTAAGTGCAGCTCTTGTCATGCCTCTCGTATTACAATTGCTATTAACTGGATATGGTTTCGGACCGGCAACAGAAGCGAACCCAGACTCATTGCAAGCACCACAAGCTACCCTTATGCAGAGTGTTGCAGAAGGTGTGTTCTCTGGGAACCTTCCATGGACTATGGTCTATGCAGGTATGGCTATAGGTGCTTTAATTATAATGCTAGATGTCTTCTTAGAAAAAAGAGGAAGTGATTTCAGGGTTCCAGTACTTGCTGTAGCTGTGGGTATATATCTTCCTTTCCAGCTCGATAGTGCTATTATGCTCGGTGGAGTTATTGCATGGGCTGTAAGTAGGTTCCAGAAGTCTAATAAGTCTCAAGTCGATGATGTCGAAGCCCAAGAAAAGAAAAGTGAAGGAGCAGGATTACTCTTTGCTTCAGGATTGATTACTGGAGAAGCCTTACTAGGAATTCTCCTTGCTATTCCGGTAGCCATCTATGGCACCTCGGATGTTCTTGCGATTGCTGACGATCCATTCGGTAGTATCCCTGGACTGGTTGTCATTGCGGCTGTCTGTTATCTGCTCTATAGAATTGCTTCTAAAGCGTTTTTAAATAAGGAGTAAATTGACAAGCGATAAATAACATATTATTGTATCCACTTAGAGGAATAAGCAGACGCTTACGCAAATAGTCTTGTTTGCCCCTGAGGAATTCACTTGTAAATTACTTACAGGTCTATACATATTGAAGTACAATTTAAGGGGATCAAAATGTCATTGAACCTTACAGCGTATAATTTGCCTTGAGCGAAACCTATTACAATTCTCGAGTAATACTCTGAACTATCTTGAACTCACTTAAGAACACCTTAGCGATAACTCTCAATACGGTGTAAATCGGAATAGCGAGAACCATTCCTGCTACTCCACCGACTTTAGCGCCTACAAGGACCACAATAAATATTTCAAGTGGGTGTGCTTTTACACTTTTAGAAAAAATATTAGGCTGGAGGAAAAAGTTATCCAACAATTGCATAATTCCGACAGCAGCAACCACCTTCAATAACATCGGCAACATTTCGTCGTAAAACGGAATAGACAGATTAGAAGACAGGGTAATAATAACCCCAAATGCCGCACCTAATATCGGTCCTATATAAGGAATTACATTCATCAAAGCCGCAAAAAAACCAATCAACAAAGCATTCTTAATGCCCAGAACGGAAAGCAACACGGAGACAAAAATCGTGATCACAATGACCTGAATCAGCACTCCTGTAAAATACCTGATGAGCAATTTACTAGATTCATCTATGGCATGGGTAGTCTGATTTTCCAGATTGTTAGGAATAGCCGATGATATTATATTATTAAACAACCCTTGTTCTCTCAAGAAGAAAAAAGCAATGAAGAAAATAGACATTAAGGCAATCATAATGTTGCCAAAAAATCCGATGATATTACTAAATAGTCTAGGAATACGAGACGGATCTATGGTCTTATATATGTTTTCTCGGATCTTGTCAAACATGCTTTCTTCTAGATCTTCACCACTCTGAATTTCAGGACTTGCCGGAGGAGACGCTTGCTCATTGTTAATCTGTATGGTTAATGCTATGGCTGTATTCCTCAGTGTGTCATCACCCATTATTATTGAATCAAGGGTGACCATTTTCTCCACCACTACCGGTTCTGGAACATCCTCAGGCATAATGTCGACATACAAGGTGTCCTGATTTTCTTCATTGTCAGAATCTCCATGCAACCAATTCTCCCAATCATTGATAGGTTCTTCTAGCCCATTAATAACATTAGCGTAATCAATACCTGCAAGATTCTTAGCTTGCTGGACCAGTACCGGGACAAACATGTATATCAACCCAAAGAATAAAAGCATAAATAAAAACAAAGTAGCTACTGCGGCCAAATTCTTTCCTACATACTTACGTAAGAACTTTACAACCGGAGAACCTACCATAGATAAAACCCAGGCAAGAACTACATAGGTAACTATATCGCTAAAATAATAGAGAATAGAACCCACTATTATAAGCGGGATTATGGCGAGTAGATATTTATTCTTAAACTTCATAGGCAGACGATGGAATAAATATAAAAGGAATATCGATGCCATGGCTGCAATTCTGTAGATATATCTCCTACTTTCATCTAGATGATTAAACCAAGCTGATTATTAAGGTGCTCTGTATTACGATTGAGCACAAGAAATAGATAATTTAGCACCTTCTTTAAATGATATATTTTTCTACTTAATCTAAGATTTATAAGTAGGGTTATACGTGGCTATCTTGAAGACTACCCCAAAAATGCTCCAATTAATAATTTTACGTTCATACATCGTGATGATAATTAACTCAAAACATCTCTTATATAATTACGCATTTCATTGAATTCATCGTACCCATTGTCATTATTATTTGAATATATAATGACAAAATAATTTGTCTCAGGAAAAAGAATAAATTGAGCCTTAGATTCAGCTGTACCCCCTTTATGATTAATTATTAATGTATTGAATCGGTTATCAATTTCAAAGCCATGATTGAAATATTGCGATTTTTCACTTTCAATATTTTCGTTAAGAAATTCCACAATGCCAATTCCATTTAACAATGCACCACTTTTTATCGATTCAGAAAACTTATACATATCTTCCATACTTAAATATCCACCGCCATAAGCACTTATATTAGGCCGATGACTAATTCCAGAAGGAAATAATACTTTATCTGCAACATAGGATTTATATGAACTCTTAGTGATTGACTCTATAATTAGTCCTAACAATAAATAGCCAGAATTAGAATAACTCACATTACTTCCAGGAGGAAATTCCAAAGCTCTATTTTCAAAAAATTCAGTGCTATTAGGTGCATTCTCATAGTACTCAAAATATTTTTCCACCGACCAATTTTTTGTCTTAGTAATTTCTTGGACCAGATCAAAACTGAAGATGTCAGGAAGACCTGAACTATGATTTAGTAGCTGACTAATTGTAATAGATTTATGTGAATCCAACCCTTTATATGATTTTAGGACTTCACCGATAGTTGTATTGTAATTCAACATTTCGTTTTCAACTAACTGTCCTATTACAACTCCAGTAATCATCTTACCCATAGAAGCAATATGGAAATAATCTTCTACAAGATTCACCTTTCCATCATTACGATTCCCGTATGACTGACTAAATTTAATTTTTCCTTCTTCTGCAATAAGAATTCCACCATGAAATTTTCCTTTCATTGCGTATGACTCAATTTTTTCTTTAATCTTGTCAATATCATTTTCGAATATCACCGATTCATTAGTAACAGAACAAGAAACTATAAAATAGATAATACCCACTAGCAAATACTTTAATATTCTATCGTTATTTAGATTCATATTATGCCTAATTTCAATTTGCATCAATAAGGCTCCCTAATCCAGTAACATCAATGTCCAGATCAGGATTGCCTTTGTAATAAATATCTCCTAATTCCTTTATTCTTCCCATCAATAACTTATCCGCAAATATATGTGCGGATCCGATTCCACAATGATCAATAGTCACAGTTGATGCGTCTAACCCAAAAGCATCAATTTCTCCCAATCCTGAGATAACAATCTTACAAGAATCGACTTTAGAGTTTAATATGCTCAGCAGACCAAAACCATTGTGAACAAAATTGACATTTTGAAGAAGTGAAAAATTTACCATATGAACATTAACTAAACCTTCAACCTGCAAAGCCTTTATATCAGGAAGAGAAATCAGTAATCGGACATTAGGATCGTTTTTAATTTCCTCAGCAATGTCACTTATGTTTAATTGAT
>CALIQO010000226.1 GCA_938044055.1 uncultured Saprospiraceae bacterium | reverse complement strand
ATATGCTTTAGAAGCTAGTGCAAGGTTGATAGAAGCTCTAGGCGATCCACCATAGCTGATAAGAGAAGAAAGATTTTCTAACCCATATTCACTTGGATTCCTAGTAGCAAAGACAATGTCTAATATATAATTTTCAATTTTTTCATCCATATATACTTTCCGGACAGATTCTCGTGCCTTTAGTATTTCTTCTGGAGTTACTACATCATTAATTTTTTGAGTGATTTCTCCTAGAATGTTTTTTCGTATAATTATTTTTTCCTCTTCTTTAGAAGGGTAACCGATACTTACCTTAAGCATAAATCGATCTGTCTGAGCTTCAGGTAATGGATATGTTCCTTCCTGTTCGATAGGATTCTGTGTTGCTAGAACAAGAAACGGCTCCTCTAGCTTATACGTTTCCTTACCGATGGTGACTTGTCTTTCTTGCATGGCTTCTAGCAAGGCACTTTGTACCTTAGCTGGAGCCCTATTGATTTCATCCGCCAGAATAAAATTAGCGAATACTGGGCCCTTCCTGACACTAAAATCATTGGTCTTAGGGTTGAATATCATGGTACCTATAATATCTGCTGGCAGTAAGTCTGGGGTAAACTGGATTCTATTAAACTGTGCACTTACTGTAGAGGCGAGTGTCTTAATGGCAAGTGTCTTAGCTAGGCCAGGAAGCCCTTCAAGAAGGATATGGCCTCTTGCCAGTAATCCGAGTAACAATCTTTCCATCATATATTGCTGACCGACGATTACTTTAGAAGATTCTTCAGTTATGCGATCTATGAAAGCACTGTCTAAGTATATCTGTTGATTAAGTGCTTCTATGTCTACGGCTTGTGTCATATGGTATCTTAATTAATGAAGGTGACAAATTTCAATAATTTAATAGTCAATACCAACCTGAACGTCGAGGACATTCTTAAATGTATCTTAAAATTGACCCACTTTAGGGCAATTTCAGGGCATTACGAATTTAAGTGGATTATTTCAGCGTGTCTATAGGGGTAGGAAGATGGGAACTATCTTCTAAAAGTGGGGTAGGTGTAAAGAAAGAATCTATTACTAATCCTTCTGGTTTTTCCGGTCGTTGTGGTTGTTCTGGGAAGTCATTTTTTACAGCTGTCAACCGATCGAACCGTTGTGATATAATCGTATCCACATGCATGATAGCATCTTCTATTACTCTATTCCGACAATTTACCTTTTTTCTGGAGGCATATCGATCTAGTCTTTTCTGTGCCTCTGCTATAATGTGCGCATCATTAATAGTCGCAGGTGGATCCTTAAATATGAGTTTACAACTACTAAAGCAAGAGAAAATCAATATGTACAGCAACGCCCTCATTCTTCTACCGATAGGAGTTTTTTGATTTCTGAGATTCTTTCATCCATGATAGAATCTACAGCATGATCGTAGACAATCTGATAAGTAGTATCGCACAGAGAATCTAGATGTATTCTTATAGAGTCGATTTTGAAATTGTACAATGAATCTATGAGATGTTTTTCATCATCTGTGAACGGGGCTTGACTTGTATCTGTACAAGCATACAAGGATAACATCGTAAGTATTACTGCCGATACATAATATCTTATCTTGACCATTATAATTCGATGTTCTTTTTTCTTAATTCGAAATTCTGACCTAGGTAAACTTTTCTTACAATTTCATCTTCAGCCAGTTCCTCAGCTGTACCCGATCTCAGAATATTTCCTTCAAACATTAAGTATGCTCGTTCTGTTATACTTAATGTTTCTTGGACATTGTGATCTGTTATTAATATACCTATGTTCTTGGTTTTTAGTTTGGCCACTATATATTGAATATCCTCTACAGCTATAGGGTCGATTCCTGCGAAGGGTTCGTCTAGAAGAATAAAGCTGGGATTCGACGCAAGGGCTCTTGCTATTTCTGTTCTTCTGCGTTCTCCCCCTGATAAGGAATCACCTACATTCTTTCGTACTTTCTCTAAGCCAAATTCACCGATCAATTCTTCCAACCTTTCTTTCTGCTCTTCTTTACCGAGATTCATCATCTCTAAAATAGCGAGGATATTGTCTTCAACAGTTAACTTTCTAAATACTGATGGTTCTTGCGGGAGATAGCCTACTCCTTTCTGCGCCCGCTTATACATAGGGGAGCTTGTTATATCTTCATCTCCTAGAAACACCTTGCCAGAATGCGGACTTACGAATCCTACCATCATGTAGAAAGTCGTTGTCTTTCCGGCTCCATTGGGTCCGAGTAGGCCCACAATTTCACCTTGGTTCACGTTGATGGAAACCGATTTTACGACTTCTCGTTTACCATATATTTTTACTAGATTTTCTGATCTCAATTGCATAACTAAGGTTGCTCTTTCCAGATGTATTCTGCTTTAAGATCCCAGTTTTCTCTGAGTTCTTCTAGCTTTAAAGTCTGGGTGTTTTCTGATTGTAGCTTACGCAAATATACACCAGGATCCCATCTTCCGTTTCCGTTTCGATCTTCAAGTACATCTACAGTGTATTCTCCAGCAGGTAGACGAGGGTACGTAATCAATAAACTATCACTTACCATTATAGATCTCTTGTCTATAACTTTCTGGCCTTGTTTTAACTCAATAACGTAGGCTGTACTATCATTACTCGTTCTAAAAGTAAAAAGTATGTTGCCATATTTTTCTGATGATTGCGGTTGCGCTTTGTAACTTAATGAGTCATTAGTTCCAGAAAAATGGGTAAGAATTGCTCCAGGGAAGAAGTCTAAAGTATATAAACTATCTGCCTTCCATCTCGAAATAACCTTAAGTGTGTTTCCTGAGTATTCAGTACTGAATGCTTGATCCATACCACTGGTATCTTGAATAGAAATCAAGCTATCAACTATGTTGCCTATCGGGAGGCTCATTTCTATTTCTATTGTATCTTGATAGTGAAACGAAACATTCTGTCCTTCTCGGTATGTTCTCGGACGGATGGATCGATTAAGGTATGTTTCAGATTGGGTGGGGAAGTGGAGAAAAGTATCTATTCCACTATAAAGATAGAATGAGTCTGGTAGCGTAGAAGTGTACAAGATCAGGGTGTCTTTAATAATTTCTTCATGTAGGATATCTAGTGGACTACTTAATGAATAATCGATTTCATCTTTAAGTGGAACTCTATTATAGAATATCTTTATAGGGCCATCATCTTTTAAAATCTTAACAATCTTAGGGGGCTTGTATTCCTGAAATAATTCAAGGGAGAAGGAAGTGTCGATTTTTTCATCTAAAAACAATAAGGTATCTAAAAAACCTATTTTTTCAGAAGGAAGATCGTACGTATAATTTACATTCTGATCTTCTAGTGCGACCAATCTGAACGTATCAGATCGTATATTGGTAAAAGTAAAGAGCCCTTCTTTATCGGTTTTAACAAGATAGAAAGGTCGTTCTTTAAGAAAAGTAGAATCTGCAAGGTTATC
>CALIQO010000225.1 GCA_938044055.1 uncultured Saprospiraceae bacterium | reverse complement strand
CCTGTCGTGAAGACAGGTGTATCTTCGTTTTTTAAAGTATGGACGCCGTACCAGTAAAACCCATACGCCCCTAAAGCCAAAGGAATATCTTTTTTTAGATCTACTTTATAAGGTGTAGCGCGATTGAAATATCCATTACCTTCCTGTCCGATTGTCGTAAGGGCATAAAATAAGGATACAGTCAATGTTATTATTATTCTAGATTGCATCATGATAATTTTTTGTTATTAATATCTATCAGATGCAATTACGTATAGAACTATAAAGATGTGAAAAATCCTGCGTGTAGAGATGTTCAATTCTACGTTACTGAACATATTTCTTCTTACTTTTCATATACTCAGAAGGGGTCATACTTGTTTTCTCTCGGAAACATTTATAAAAAGTAGTTCTAGATTTAAAACCATAATTGTTAGCAATTCCTTCTATTGAATAACGATTACTCTCCATGTTATCCATAAAATCAAGCGCCTTTTTAATGCGGATACCGTTCAAAATTTCTCGAAAAGTAGCATCCTTTCTTCCGATGACATAAGACAACTTATTAGCAGGGATATTCAACTCATGAGCAACCATGCTTAGTGTTAGATCTTGTCTGGTATGGACACTGCTATCCAGTAAGTATTTTTGCATGGTCTGAAAAAATTCGTGCTCTTCTTTATCTGAAATGCCCGCATAGCTTTTAGACCTTGATCTAATCTTCAATAAGGATGAATTATTAAGTAAGGCAACAATCACTGCAAGCCCTATGCTAGGAAGGATAAATGTTTTAAAAGACAAACCTTCTGGAAAGAACATCAAACCAATTAGAGTCCCGAGCATTGCACATGCCATTACGGCTAAAACTCTGTTCTCCCATTCTGACAGTGCTGCTTTCTCCGATTTTATGGTTTTTAGTGATTTCTTCTTGATTATATAAATTATCCATATGGCATAAATGACTGCTTGTATAACAAAGAGAATATCTAGTATGTCGTCATTATAATATACCGGCGATGAGGCGATCACATCTGCACATGACGGAATTACTGCTTCTGATAATTCGTAGTGTGCATAGCACAACTGATAGGATAATCCTCCTAGATGTAATGGAAGAAAGTTGATATAAGGAAGTACCGGAATTATAAAGTGAAGCCCGTAAAACTTTATTTTAAAGCTTTTTGCCTGAGCGAAATAAAAGAATAAAAGCGGAGGAATTAAAAAACACAACGGTGTGAATTTTTCAACAAGGAATGGTAGATCAATAATTCTTTCTGAGTTCCATAGATAATCTTCAACCATTATAAGGGTACAACATAAAAATATCCATCCTAGATGTCTATGTGCCCGTTGTTTCATTAAGACAATCGAGAGTACGAAAGTTAACGTAAAACCTATTATCGACAATACCTCCATAATTGAGATTCTAATTGTCTAAATTATGAATAGAATTACAAAATCCTCAGAAGTACTCAAAAAATGCTTTTATACGTCTTGGTGGCTAATGCACTGAATTAAAAAACAAGAACGATATGACTTTACTTTAGGCAATGATTCCAAGTGGATCAAATGACTTACTGATCACCTTACTTGCATCTTGTTGAAACCATTGTTGAATGACATCATGATATATATTTCTAAAATCAACATCGTAGCTGACATCACCGTCATCTAGATTAACTAGATCTGGAGCTCTATTATAAAACCCTTGCTTTTTTAAATCCTTGCCGATGAGAAAAACATTGTTGGCTTTACCATGGTCTGTACCTTTAGATGCATTTTCTTTTACCCTTCTTCCGAATTCCGAGAAGGTCATGATTAACGTGTGATCGAAGTGGCCAGATTTCTTAAGACTCTCAACAAGCGCATTGACAGCATCTGAATATTCCTTTAATAACCGATCCTGAGATCTCCGCTGATTAGCATGTGAATCAAACCCTGTATGAGACACATAATAAACTTTCGTTGCGAATCCTGAACGTATGTACTGGGATACTTGACTCAGCTTCTGTGCGAGTCTACCTCTGGGAAAGTCGAAATTATTTTCCTTGATGGTGTGAGAATCTTTTAAGTACTTACTCGATTGCTTCGTGTCAATAAAAGTTTTATAAAGATATCCCATATTATCTTCATCGAGATTCTGTTCATCGGAATGTGCTTGTAATCTATCGAAGAAAGAAGGCCCTAGCATTGTTTCCATAGAATTAGAACGAACCATAGCAATTCCATTTCTATCTACTCCATTTAAAGCTAGTGACAATTGACTATCTATCTCTATTCCATCATGGGCATGCTTACAATAGTTATCCATGTATCGGCCTAACCAGCCAGTCTGACTTTTAATGTTGCCATCGGAAGCAGTGTGCCATATATCCATGCTTCTAAAATGGGAACGATTAGGATTAGGGTAACCTACAGAATTAATAATAGATACATGACCATCCTTATACAGATTATGAAATGCTTCCATAGAGGGATTAAGACCTAATTCATCAGAAACTTTCAACACTTCATCCTTAGG
>CALIQO010000224.1 GCA_938044055.1 uncultured Saprospiraceae bacterium | reverse complement strand
CATCTTCCGATCCCAGAATGTATCAACATTATGCTGTCAATTACGCCAATATAGGAGCACATGAAAGGGTATTATACTCGGACTATGCTTTCGTTACACAATACCAAGATTATAATCCTTCTAAGCATGAATTAGATGATTCTTTTCTCAATTATCGAGCTACAGAAGCCCTTCCATACATTTTAGAAAAAGCTCGTAACCACCAGATAGTAATGATCAATGAATCCCATAACAGTGCACAAAACAGAAGATTTACAGAATCCTTGATCATCGGGTTGAAAGAACAAGGGTTTCAACACTTCTACGTAGAAGATCTTACCCATGATGCTTCTATTATAGAAAAAATGAATGCACAGAAATATCCAGTCATGGATGGCGGCTACTATCTAAAGGAACCTGCTTACGGATCGTTGATCAGAACCAGTTTAGAACAAGGGTATAAAATCTATAACTACGATTGTTTTCCTCCCGACTCTATTCAGGATCCGATGGACAGGTGGGCATTTCGAGAACAAGGACAAGCCGATAACATTCTTAG
Source organism: uncultured Saprospiraceae bacterium (assembly GCA_938044055.1). Classification (GTDB taxonomy): domain Bacteria; phylum Bacteroidota; class Bacteroidia; order Chitinophagales; family Saprospiraceae; genus JABDLO01. The sequence goes on along the minus strand of CALIQO010000224.1, from coordinate 3,928 downwards.
GACCTTGGAAAAAGATCCTAATGCTAAGATCATTGTCCATTGCGGATATGGTCATCTCGGAGAAAGGCTGCTAGAGGAAAACCTAGGCATGATGGGTGCGCTTGTCAAGGAAAAATCTGGGCTCGACCCACTGACGATCAATCAAGTATTTATGTTGGAAACCTATGCAGTCAATGAATACAATCCTTACCGTTCTCATATTGATCCTTTAAAACTAAAATCTTCATCTGTATTCATCAATGATAAAAATGAAGTCTTCTCTGCAGACCCGGAAAATTATGACATCAACGTATATTTTCCTCCTACGAGATACTATCATGGAAGACCAGAATGGTTGTTGACTGATCGTCGAGAATCCTACTTGCTAAGCGAATTAGACCTCAATCTCCCCTACCCTTATCTAGTCATGGCCTATGCCGATGAAGAAGACTCGGAAACGGCAGTTCCCATAGATATTATAGAAATTAACCAGAAGTATGACCGCAAAGGATTAATTTTAAAGAAAGGCAGTTACTATATCCATGCTGTCAGCGCCAATGGACAAAAAGAAGTACATAACATACACATCCGATAAACAGATGGAATCTAAGTGGTTACCTTCTATTTTTTCTAAAGAAATATACATCCATATTCTATTCTGGTTGATGTATGTCCTCTACCCATTGCTGTCCTTACGTGGACAAGTCTTCATGTGGCAGCAATGGGGAGCAAGGATAGCCAGTGTGCCTGTAGGAATCTTGTTCTGCTATGGCTGTTACTTTTATTTTTTCAAGAAGAAGATAAAATTCAAAGGTATTAAGTTCTTACTCTTTCTTCTCCTAATTCTTGTGGCAGGAGTATTCTCAACAGAGTTTATCCTACGGTCATTGATATATCAGATAGAAAATTTTTCTTACTGGGTTGTCATCAGTAGCATTGTTTCAGAATACTTATTTCTATTCTTGATATTCTATGGCTGGTATACCTTTAAGAAGAATTATCAACTTGAAACTGAAAGTAGGAAGGCTGAATTGAGAAGCCTTAAGTCTCAGATAAATCCACACTTCCTATTCAATTCTCTGAACAGCATCTATTCCTTCATCCTAGAAAAAGACCCTAAGGCCGAGGCAGCAGTACTCAAGCTGGCAGACGTATTTAAGTATGTTCTTAACGAAGGTCAACATGATAAAGTGGCACTGACGCAAGACATTGCGCATATCGATGATTTTCTTGAGATCCATACGATGAGATGGGAGGATAAGTTTGCCATAGACTTCATAAAAGAAATAGACAACTATCAAGTTACTATTCCACCTTTGTTGATAATTACCTTCATAGAAAATGCCATCAAGTATACGAGTAAGATGACAGGAAACCTGCATAAGATAGAGATCAGATATAAGGTGAATAATCGAGTACTTTCTTTTACCTGTCGCAATCCCTATAATCCTACATCAGCTCTATCTGCAACTTGGGAGGGTGCAGGAATTGGTTTAGAAAATGTAAAACAGAGACTTGCCTTACTGTATCCAGATCGACACCGGCTGTCAATCTTGCAAGAAGACAATTTTTTCACAGTCACTCTTAACATTGATCCATTATGAAATGCATCATTATAGAAGATGAGATCCCTGGTCAGAAAGTAATGAAACATCTGATAGACAAGATCGGAACCATAGATTGCTTAGGCATCTATGAAAGTGGACCACAAGTGCCTATGGATGTACTATCCAGTGCAGACTTCTTAATTCTAGACATAGAATTGCCTGACATCAATGGCCTTGATTTTCTAGAGACCCTACCTTCTTTTCCTCCTGTTATTGTTACGACAGCTTATCCAGATTATGCAGTCAGAGCATTCGATGTCCGTGTGATCGATTATCTGGTCAAACCGATTTCATATCCCCGATTTCTTAAAGCCATCCATCGGGTGCAAGAATCAACTGCTAACCAGCAAGCGGAAATATCTGTGTATTCTGACAAAACAACCTACCGCCTCCGTGTCTTCGATATTCTGTATATCAAGTCAGAGCTGGACTATGTATCTATTGTTACAGAGGATAGAAAATACTTGGTCCTGGATTCTTTACAGAACTGGGATAAGAAACTTGAAGCGCATCATTTCATTTTCTCTCATAGAAGCTATCTCGTCCATGTGGATCGAGTAGATCGATTCAACGCTTCAACCATAGGTATCGGAAATCATGAAATCCCTATCAGCCGTGGATATCGCAAGGAAGTGGAGCGGGTGTTGAAATAACCGAGAAAGCATAACATGTACAATTCCTCTTTCCCCATTAATAATGGGGAAGAAAATGAACGGAATAAAAGCCTTTAGTTGTAAATCCATTTCAGGATTAAAGAAAATTTTAAATCTCCCTCTGCTTTCGGTAGTTGCAAACTACCGAAAGCAGAGGGAGAAAATAAACAATCTTTATCTTGTTAATTCAGGGAAGGCTGGGATGGGTTGTTCCTCGCAAAGGAAAAAACCTATGATATAGTATTCGCTACCTTTAAGAAAGGTACAATATTCTACATTTCTCTTGCGATTAATGTAACTAAACCGTCTTTAATCAGAGAATTCTATGAAATTCTTTATTTTAGGGTGTAGAATTAGAATTACAAGCAATAAATTTTATTTAAGATGCAGAAACTTTTACTCCTTTTATGCCTGATGTTGTTGTCTAATATAGGCTTTTGCCAGAAAACCATGGTAGGCCCTACTCAAGATAACATAAGAAACTGTTCTACAACAGAACTTCAACATGAACACATGCTTAAGGTAAATCCAGAATATCGAGCGTGGCAAGAAAAAATATCTCAAGTTGATCGAGCAAGAATCAAAAAAAGAAGTCCTGATTGTTCTGGTGGCAAAATTATTATACCTGTTGCCATACATTATGAAGCTGGTGTTGTGGCAGCAGGACAAGAAGCATGTATGGTATCCAATGCTCAGATTCAATTAGCCGCTGTGCAAAGTGAATTCGATGGATTAGATCCACAGATTGACGATTTCCCTGAATTAATATCCTGTTTCGGTACTTCCATAGGTGAATCATGTATAGAATTTTGTTTAGCTACATTTGGTCATCCGACTGGGTATGGATTGACAGAAGGAGAACCTGCCGTTACTATCGGTACCATAGATTTCACTAATATCAATCCAGGTAGTTCTGCAGTTCCTATTGACCCTAATTGGGGAGGTTACTTGAATATTTATGTAGGTAATCTTTCGGGAGGACTTTTAGGAGAATCTGCTGGAATTGGAGGGGATTTCTCTTCCGGAGCTGGCGTTGTTGTAAACGCTTGTCAATTCGGAAGTAGCCTAGCTAATCCTTGTGGGTCATCTAATAATACGGCTACATGTTCTGGATCCACATATGATGAAGGAAATACTTTAGGTCATGAGATCGGACACTATTTAAAACTGAGGCACATCTGGGGAGATGGAGGTTGCACTGCAAATGATTTTCCTGTTGACCAGGCATTAGACGACACTCCGGATATGGACAATAACTATAGTGGATATCTAGGGTGTGGCGCTGTTACAAGTTGCGCAGATTTACCAGAAGGTTGTTCTACAGACGATATGTACATGAATTATATGTCTTATGCGGGTGATGGATGTATGTACATGTTCACCTCTGGACAATCTGATGTAATGTATGCTTACGCTCAAGCAGCTGGGTTTACTACGGATCTACCAGCCAAATGTCAGATGCCCGATCCTCCTACAGCTGCATTCTCTGCATCTGATGGGAATATCTGCTTAAACCAGTGTATTGAGTTATCAGATCAATCATTAAACTTCCCAGTGACGTGGTCATGGACCTTCTCTGTCACTTCTGGTGACTTGGTCCTTAACACTGCCACTTCTAACAATCCCAATCCTAATTTCTGCATAACAGCAGGAACTTCTGGAATGGTAAAAATTGATTTAACCATCGGT
>CALIQO010000223.1 GCA_938044055.1 uncultured Saprospiraceae bacterium | reverse complement strand
CCTACATCATATGTTGCTCCTCCTGCGAGTGACTTATTAAGTAGTCTCTTATTATCTCCAGATTGATGTTTGAAAGAAAAGTTAGCATCGATGTGTCTTATTTTTCCTATTTCACCTTGCTTTACTAGATTCATAACTTTCCTGTATGCGGGAAGAAAACGAGTCCAGATAGCTTCAAGGAGATAACAGTTGTTTTTTGCTGCAATATCATAAAGTTCGCTTGCAAGATCATAAGAAGTAGACAATGGTTTTTCACATAAGACATGCTTGCCATGTTCTAGCGCGAGCAGCGCGTGAGTGTGATGAAAATTATGGGTAGTACTTATATATATGGCATCTACAGCACCATTTTCTACAATAGATTGATAATCCGTATATACTGTTATGTCTGGATGATCAGCTTCGGCTTGATCAGAAGCAGATCTAGTTGCTATGGCAATCAGTTCTTGCTTTTCAGCAATTTCAAGGCTTGATAAAAATTTCTGTGCAATGGCACCATAACCGATTAATCCCCACTTCATAGCAGTAAGTTAATCAATCCTACTGAAATGGATGTAACTAGAATCGTGGGTTTACGAAGTTATTGTATTTAGAACCGAATCTGAAGTTAATAGAAACATAGGAGAAGAAACTGTAGTCTGTATCTAGTTGTCTTATCTGGAGCAGAATTTCTTCATCAGAAAGTTCTGATTTAGCAATGTTGATTCGATCGCCTACCCATTCTAGAAATCCTCCTACACTCAATTGTAATCCAGTTGTTATGTTCCAGTCTAGCTCAGGGTTGATAAATACGCTATATAAATCAGGACTATGAAGATATTGATTCGCTCCTAAATCTATTTCCAGTTCTCCCCATTTCTGAACTTGGTCAAACTCCATCCTTAATCCATGTCTCATAACTGTCTCACTGATCTTATCGAATATTGTTAATTCTGTATAGTTCTTGTATTCTGGCCCTACGCTATAAAAGAATGATAATCTTCTTGTGGCTGCTTCACTATATGGATAGACATTGTATTCTATTGCAGGCTTAAAAGAACCTTCTACATCTGTATTGCCAAATGTGGAAGAGCCTTGCGAAGCTATTAAACCTGCTGACCAATGATCATTGATACTGATTACATACCGCAACCAATTAGAATAAGATTTTATAACATTTTCAATTTTCTCGCCATCAGAAAGCGTGAAAACAGATGCTTGATGGTTGTATCTGGTAAAAAAGAACAATTTATTTTCTTCTGTAACGCGAGATGCAGAAAACCTTCCGGAAACTCTGTAATTGCTGAAGCTGGCTTCACCATTATAATTCCCATTCGCTCCGACATTAAATACCCAGTAATTCCATGGGTCATCAATTTCATTTTCATCATTTCCTTCTTCGCCTTGCTCTTCAATCGAATAGGAAATTTTATCAGACATGGGCGATATAGCAAGGTAGGGTAAAAGAGATTTCTTCAGATTAGCAACGAATTTTTCTCTTATAGTAGCGTCCATATCATCTGGACTCACATCATATAGGACAGTATCTACTATAGATGCATACTTGCCATTGCCCTGGGTGATAAATTGTACATTCCTGCCTCCCGATCCTGTACGCTGATCGGTTGCAAGAATATATACATCTGCTGTATATCTGTCTTGCATATAATTGATCCAATCAATTTCTTGCCGGATGTAGGTGAAATCACAGTTGGTCTGACAATCGATGAAAACATCTAGTTTCTGCGCATGGATCATGGTAGGCGCATATAGGAAGCACCAGACAATAAGAATAGTAAATAATCGTTGCATTCGTGATGGTGGTTGTGTAATATCGATGAAATGTACCCCATATATTTCGTCCATATTATAATACCAGAAAGGTAGGGTTAATAATTGAAAATGAGACCATCATCGGTAGTTACCGTAGAAGTTTAAGAATTCATTAATACTATAGAGATAGAATTAATCTAGATAAAAATTATTCTTTAAATATGGAAGACGAAAAGATTATTTCTTGGTTTGCAACAATCTGTAAATAATATACGCCTGCAGGATAGTTTTCAATATTAATTCCACCATGAAGGATAGGGAATGCTTTTTCAACTTTTTCAGACACCAATCGCTGACCTTTCAAGTCATAAACAGAAATGAGAAAATCTCCGTACTGTTCTGTATCATTAAAAAAATACTGTATTTCACCTTTAGTCGGATTAGGGAAAACAGAATAGTTGTTAATACCAGATCGATCTATGGATGTTGGGATCGAAATTCTGTTATTAGAATGATCAGATTCAAGAATAGTATTCAATGGGTCTATTAATATCTGTATGAATCCATCCCCATCAGGAAGTCCATAAGGGACTGTGAATTCTATTTCTTCTAAAGGTGAAGTTAAATCAGCAAAATCTGTAATGTCATAATCATATATGAGGGTGCCTACCTCTTCTTGTCTAAGTGAAAAATATATATGGACTGTAACGAAACTGTCAAGCAAGGTTTCTTGAAGTTGCTTTCTAAACTCCATTTTCGTATCTCCACCAGGGATGAATGCTCCACGGATAGCGCCATCTGTGATAGACAAGTCTGGTAAGTTGCAATTTCTCCTTAAGTAAGCATTTTCATTGCGAGCGATAATGGCCATATGTGTTAGCTGGTCATTGCTGAAATATTGCTGGCAACCTATAGGAGAGTAAGACATTATATTCTTTACATCAGGAGTATACCTTGTGCCTTCACTGTCTCCAGTTCTTCCAGTATAGATACAATCATCAACAGTATTTATAGAAAGTTGTGGGTCAGCAGGTGTATCACAGAATAAATCTCCGGTCGTAAGACAGTTGGTTCTGTCAACCAGTTCTCTACCATTAGATTTATCATGGGTGTGCATCAATCCGAAAAAATGTCCTAGCTCGTGTGCTAGTAGCTTGCCTCTAAAAAGACAATCTGTATTAAGAAGAATATATTTATTGTCTAGGGCTTCATCTGGAAATGCAGAACTTCCACAGATCTCAAGTTCCTGGCCGTCATTGTATATGGCTGTAACTCTTTCTGCTATGTATACATTGATCGTATTGTTTCTTTTATTCTCCTTATGGAGGATTTTAGCTTCTTCTGTATTGAGTAGAAAGAAATCTGGATCATTGATAATAAGAGGATCTTCGCATATGGCAAATTGAATTCCAGTTTCTATGAAGTAATCATTAGTAGCATCTAAGATGTCATAAACTGAAGTAAGCG
>CALIQO010000222.1 GCA_938044055.1 uncultured Saprospiraceae bacterium | reverse complement strand
CCTCCTCTTTCTATCCCTACTACATGGAGGTAATCTGGCCCTTTAAAGATCGTTTCCCAGTATGGGTATGTAGTGCCATCTGGTCGTGGAATTTCTCCGCCTTGCATAGGGGCCATTGCTCGTATGCCTTTTTCTCTAAGGCTTAAATCAAGTGATTTCTGATCCCCATTAGGAAAGCCTAGAGAGAACGGACCCAATTCTCTTGAATCATAGCTATTGTGAATTGAAGGTACATCTGAAAGAATATGAAGTACACGGATATGGACAAGACCTTTTACGGAAGGACGAGATAAATGATAGAAATCATAGTCTATTGTATCTGAAATGCCCCACAATGCACGCTGTTTTTCTTTCAGAGCAGTAGACAAGTCAATAGGGCCTTCCATCTCCATTCCTAGGCCGCCTACATAAAAAGATTCGATTGCATCTATATTCTGTGTGCATAGTGTCACTGTATGTAGCTGCCCAGTAATTCCTTTTCTACCAGTTTTTGGCGCAAGTGAGTCATTGCTTTTTTCCATTATGGTTGTCATATCTTTTTACTGATTTTATAAAATCTATGCTGTAGTTAGCATATATCGTTCTAGATAATTAACATTATTAAGAATGAACCTTAAAAATAGTTAATTATATTAACTATTTTCGAGTTTAAGTTATTCTATCTTAATCAATATTGAAATTGAGCGACCAAAGTACAGCATATCATCAAAGCATAAATAATCTTAGCCCTTGTATCAAGGGTTTCACGGAAGTGGTGATTGTGGTAGATGATCTGGAAAAATATGCCCCTATTTTTAAGTCGACTTTTGGATGGGAAGAGAAAAATAAATGGAATGGAATAGATCTGTTATACAGTAAGAAATGCAATACATTACTTCTAGGAAATCCTAGAAACGAGCATGGATTCATCAGGCTTAAAGAGTATGCTGATGATGTTACCTTCTGTGCTAGAAAAATGGGGGAGACCTGGGATACCGGAGGAATATTTGATTACGATATAAGAGTAAGAGACATTAATTTAATGTACAATTCTCTTTTATCACATGGGTGGTCAGCGTACGAATCGCCGCAAGAATTCTCATTTGGAAAATTCAAGGTTAAAGAAGTTCTTATGAAGGGATGGTATGGGGACGTGGTTGCTATGATAGAAAGAATGGCCCCTCCACTAGAAGGCTTTCCTCATATGAAAAAGTCAAGTTATGTTTTTAATTCTACACAGATCGTTAAGCATATGGATAATGCCTTAATGTTTTACAAAGATATTCTGGGGTTTAAAGAATACATGCATCATAATGGGGCAAGTCCTCGAGCTGGACCTAATGTTTTAGGATTACCACACGACGAAGCAGATAAGATAATCAGGGATATCTATATCTTACATCCAGAAGGAAGTAATGACGGAAGCATAGAATTGATTTCGTTCCATGGAAAGCCAGGAAAAGATCTATCTGAAGATTGTCTCCTGAGAGGCTTAGGTAATCAATCAGTGAGAATGCCTGTTGTGGATATGTCATTCTGGAAAGAGAAATGCAACAGCAATAATGTGAAAATAATTAATCAAGCCGAGGAAGTAGAGGTTGCTGGAATAGGAAGAATAAACTGGTTAGCGATTGCATCTCCTGAAGGGGCAATAATTGAATTTTATGAAAAACTGTAATGAATAAAGAAACGATTCTCATAGAAGAACAAGGTCTGCGTGATGGCATACAGAATCTATCTATATTGATTCCCACGGAGAAGAAGATAGAGTTTGTGCATAAGTTAGTTACCGCTGGAGTAAAGAGAATTCAGATTGCTTCATTCGTTCATCCTAAGTTGGTGCCCCAGATGGCAGATGCGGAAGCGGTGTGTCGCAAGGTTGAGAAAGTTGATGGAGTGGTTTACAGTGGACTTGTATTGAATCTGAAAGGGGTCGAGCGCGCCATTGAAGCAGATCTTAATCACATTTCTTGCAGTATATCAGCCAGCGATGCCCATAGTCAGAAAAATGCCCGCATGTCGTTATCAGAGGCAAGGTCAGCCTTCCGGCAAATGGTTGAACTCGGAAAAAGCAACAACATAAAAATCCGAGGAGGAATACAATGTGCATTCGGTTGTAGGTATGAAGGAAAAATTGAAAAAGATCTTGTTCTGGATATGGTAAAAGCACATCTGGATACAGGAGTCGATGAAGTAGCTCTTGCTGATTCTACCGGCATGGCTCATCCGATGCAGATGGAAGAATTAATGACTACTGTCATAGAAATGGCTGGAAGTATCCCTGTTGTTCTACATCTTCACAACACAGAAAACAAGGGATATGCCAATCTGTATGCAGCCATAAAATCTGGTGTAAGAGTATTCGATACAGCATTTGGTGGATTAGGAGGATGTCCGTTTATCAAGAGTGCGACAGGGAATGTTGCTACAGAAGATGTGATCCATATGGTAGAACAGATGGGATTTTCTACAGGCATAGATGTGACTGTTTTACAAGAAATTAGCTCGGAGATTGAAACAATGTTGAACAGCCCACTGCCAGGCATGATGTATAAGTTGAAAAAAAATCAGGATATAAAATTTACTTAAGGATGGGAATGACCATAAGTGAAAAAATAATTTCACAACACATAGGAAGAACAGTGAAAGCAGGAGAGTTGGTTATAACACCAGTTGATGGGGTTATGGCTACCGATACAACAGGACCATTGGCTCTTAAGGCATTTGAAGCAATGGGTGGGAAGAACGTATTTGATCCTCAGAAGTGCGCATTGATCATTGATCATGCTGCTCCTGCCCCTAACGAACGCATAGCCAACCTTCATACTATGATGAGAACATTTGCGAAAGCGCAACAGATGAGACTTTTCGAAATCGGCGAAGGAATCTGCCATCAAGTAATGGTAGAAAACGCATACGTAAAACCTGGTGACATATTCATGGGTGCAGATTCTCATACACCTACTTATGGAGCGCTAGGAGCTTTCGCATGTGGAGTAGGATCTACAGATCTAGCAGCTGTTATGATGACTGGACAGATCTGGCTTAAAGTGCCAGAAACCATAAAAATCACTTGTACAGGTAAGTTACAGAAAGGAGTAACTGCTAAGGATCTGATATTATATCTTGTAGGGGAAATTACGATTTCTGGAGCTACTTATCAATCTATAGAATTCCATGGAGAAGCATTCAGAGGGATGACGCTAGCCAGTCGCATGACCATCGCTAATATGACTGCCGAGATGGGCGCTAAGGCAGGAATCGTCCATCCAGATGGTCTCGAATTGCCTTATGATTTCACCCCTGTTTTACCAGATGATGAAGCTCATTATATCAAGGAGTTTCGATTTGATGTTTCTGATCTCGAGCCACAGATAAGCATTCCAGAATCTCCCGATAATGTAGAAAATATTTCACCTTATGAAGGGAGGCCGATAGACTATGCCTTCATCGGTACGTGTTGTAATGGTAGATTAGAAGACTTGCGGATTGCAGCTGATATACTGAAGGGAAAGAAGGTAGCAGAAGGAGTAAGACTTGTCATTGCTCCTGCTTCTCAGAGTACATTGTTAGATGCAATCACCGATGGAAGCATACAAGCACTTGTAGAGGCTGGTGCTTCTTTAATCACATCTGGTTGTGGGCCATGTGTAGGAACCCATCAAGGGGTGCCAGGAGATAATGAAGTTGTGATATCGGCAGCCAATCGTAACTTTCGGGGTCGCATGGGGAACCCCCAATCTTCCATTTATCTGGCTGCACCAGCAACCGTTGCAGCTTCAGCGCTTGAAGGTAAGATCTGTAACCCTAAAAAATATATGGACTAAGTTATGATAAAAGGAAACACACATGTCTATGGAGACAACATTGATACCGATAGAATTATTCCAGGTAAGTATACTAAAACCTTGGACCTATCGACATTAGCAGATCATGTGCTAGAAGATTTAGATCCTTCGTTTAGATCTAAGGTTAAGCAAGGAGACATACTGGTAGCAGGAAAAAATTTTGGGTGTGGTTCCAGCAGAGAACAAGCTCCTCTCGCGCTAAAGAAAGCAGGTGTATCTGTTGTCGTTGCTGAGTATTTCGCGCGTATTTTTTTTCGCAATGCGATCAACATCGGACTTCCAGTAATTGAGATAGGAAACCATTCTATCCGATCTGGCCATAATGTACAAGTTGATCTATCGGAAGGAAGCGTTAAGGATATGACATCTGGAGAGGTGTATGAAGGTCAGAAAATTCCTCAAGTGATGATGGATATTCTGGCTGAAGGAGGCATGGTAAATTACCTTAAGAAAAATAAGCGTTATGTCTTATGAGTAGGATATCAAAAGCACTTATAGATATAGACCATCCATTGTATAATGTGGTTGAAAAAGCAAAGGAAAAAATGGGTTTTCTTTCCCATGATGTTATGAGTATGGCGCACAACGTTCCTATCTCTCAGGCTTTTTTTCAGTTTAC
>CALIQO010000221.1 GCA_938044055.1 uncultured Saprospiraceae bacterium | reverse complement strand
TATGTAAGAGAAAATCTTGTTACCAGTATTCAATAGACCTTCTTTCAGTTCTATGACAAGAAATTTGTTAATAAGATGTGATTGCAGCAATGTCATAGGTTACTTCCTACTTGAAAACATTACTTTAACTGTTCTATGTATGATCTATTGTACATAGTATCGCACTTTTAATTGATGAACTTATTTTTTTCTTATTTATGAATTTATAATTTTCAAGAAATGAAATTATCACCTAATCTGTTTATGGGCATTCTTACGTTATTGCTTTTTGGTCTACCATTATGTGCTCAAGAATCTAACGAGAAACTAGATTTTTCTGATCGAGAAGCGATTATAAAGACCACAGAGAACTTTTTCATCGGAGACCATACAGGAAGTATAAAACATAAGAAACTGTCGATGCATGAAAAAGGTGCCTATAGATATGTAAGTAGAGAGGGTGAATATTCAGAATATGTTTTCGATCTTGAATCTGATGATTCCGATATGAGTTATAAAGAGGAATTACTAAGTATAGAGATATATGGTAGTGTAGCCTTGGTTCGCCTCAGATTGGCTGAGAATAGTGGTGGGGCGCATTATAAAATGTTTACCATGCACAAGGTCAACGATGCTTGGAAAATTACTACCATAACTTGGGGCACTGGCATTAAACCATAAGGTAAGAAAAGTATAGCTTCAGTAGTTCAGAAAAATAGAACGGGCCAATATGAAAATCTAGTAATACTATATTATTGGTTGACTATTTATCTCGAACTGAGATTGCAGATAAACTGGAGAAACTACCTTGCTTGATGTACGAAACACCTAGAATAAATATCATCAAGCTTAGACAGATCAATCCCCATTCGCCTAAAGTAGGAATGCCAGCAGAAGGAAGTGGTTTCACAGCGAAAGATGATATCTGACCGCCAAAAGTATTTAAGGTTGTGAAAACACCTGTAACTGGATCTAGTGTACCAATCCTTGTGCCAAATAATCCAAAATCAAATATAGTTCCATACAACATACTTGTTCCTTCAATACAACCAAAACTTGCGTCTTGTCCAAAGTTAAGATCAATTGGTGTACCGCCTGGTCCATCCAATATAGGAATGAGAGCTCCATTGGGAGCCCCAGTACTTAAGTCAATGGAGACAATTCCATCTGGATCTATACTCCCTACGAATGCTTCACCCGCTTTATTTATTACTAGGAAGATTCCAAATACACCAGGTATATTCCCTACAAGTGTTGCTGATCCTGATATGATGTCTATAGAATATAGATCAGTGGTAGCACCGTCAGAAGCCATAGCATATAGAGTGCCATCAGGATGTAGAGCCAGACCTCCCCAATTACCTCCAGCAGATGGAACAGGATTGCCGATTGTATTGGTTGCACCTGTTACGGGGTCAACAGTAAATAATACATTACTTTGTGAAATTGCATATAATAAGCCATCTATTAAAGTACCAGCTGAAATAAATCCAGCGGGCAGTGGAGTTAGTGGATTTATTGCTGAGACTGTTCCGTCGTCTAAGTTCACGTCAACAAGAGTTCCTGCAGGAATTCCAGCTCCATTATCGGTAGTTACAATACCACAGGCGGGAGGCGTCTGGGTGAATAGAGATGTGGATAGCAATACAAATATTATTGTTGATACAATACTTACATGGGATCGCATGGTTATCATTTATTGGTTTTCGTAGTGAAGATAGCATAAATTTCTAAGTCTAAGAAAGATTGCGGATATATAGAATTAAATATATATGATGCGATATGTGACAATCGCAATTGGAATAGTTTTGATGTTTTAAGGCAATTGGCATTGTATCTAGACAACAGTATTCCCATCAACGATACGACTAAGCGGGCCTTGATGGCGGACAATAACTCTAGGACAACGAAGTACTTGATGCCCCTGATCAGCTTATGGTCCAAGGTAACGATTTTCTTTCTCCATATTTTCAAGTTTTTCTTTCCGAAGTTATTCGATTCACCTCGAATCCTGCATCTTATTTTGGCCTGGGGTTTGAGATATTTATAGGGCAAATAAGAAGAGTGTACGGTTGCTAACCTTAGACAAAACAGGACAACATGCTGACACTTAGCTTCTCTGTTAGTCATTTCATTTACCAATCAATCTACTGCCTTAAACAATGACGACTCACTAAAAAAATACCTCAAAAGCAATCTTACTCCAACTCAATTTTTTGTATCCCTTATCTCATTAATTGTTGTATTTATGTGTTGTTATTAAAATGCGAAATACAACCATCCATAATGAAGAATGTATACATCACATCTGCAGGTGCCTATCTGCCTAACGAAGGTATCTCTAACGATGAAATGGAATCTTACCTAGGGTGTATCAATGGTGAGAAGAGTAGGGCGAGAAAACGGATCCTTGATCAGAACGGGATCAAGACGCGGTATTATGCCATTGATAAAAATCAAGAGACAACCCACAGCAATGCAGAACTGGCTAGGCAAGCCATTGCATCCGCCATAGATAAGTCGTCCCTCAGAGGTCAGGATATACAATTGCTTTCTACGGCGACCACCCAAGGCGATATACCTATACCAGGATTTGCGAGTATGGTTCATGCCGGATTGGATCTAGGAAAGTGTGAACTTGCCAGTTTTCAGTCTATCTGCTCCAGCAGCATGATGGCTATGAAGGATGCATATGCACAGATTCGAGCAGGGCTGAAAGAAAATGCAGTATGCGTAGGCAGTGAGTTGGCATCCCGCCTTTTTAAAGCCAGTAGGTATGAAGCACAGAAGATAGAGTCGGTGCCTTTCGATACTGAATTTCTAAGATGGATGTTGTCTGATGGGGCAGGAGCACTAGTGCTTTCTGATAAACCAGCTGATACTGGAATCTCATTGAAAGTTGAATGGATAGAGCTTGAGTCGCAAGCACATAAGTTCCCCTTATGTATGTATGCGGGTAACAAGGAAGCGGATGAAAGAGGATGGTTAGATTATGCAAGTTATGAAGAAGCGTCACAGGCGGGGTCTATCAATCTCAAGCAAGACATCCGGCTGCTAGAAGATGTGGTAAAAGTAGGTGTCGCCCACTACTTCGAATTGATTGATCGAGGGCTGATAGTCGCTTCAGAAATTGACTGGCTATGTTGCCACTATTCATCGGAATATTTTAAGCAACCCATCAAAGATTTAATGAAAAAGGGTGGAGGAGAGATACCTGCAGAGAAGTGGTTCAATAACCTCACCACCAAGGGGAATACAGGTGCTGCTTCTATATTTATCATGCTTGAGGAATTGATGTATTCGGGAGAATTAAAACCTGGGCAATCCATTCTGTGTATGGTTCCAGAAAGTGGAAGGTTCATAACCTCATTTATGAAATTGACCGTTGTATCTCCGCACGAGGATTCCACCATAACGCCTGACGTTCTTGCCGAAATTGTAGCTCCAGAACTTGTCCTTGAAGAAACCAAGATATCGCAATACCTTATAAGACAGTTATCGCAAGTCTGGATAGAATTCGAAACGGATTTATTGAAAGTACCCATCGTGCAGAAAATCAATAATGGTAAGTTAAGTCTTGAAGACTATAAACTATTGTTGATGGATCTCCGACAACAAGTGATAGATGGATCACAATGGATTTCCAGAGCAGCGAGTAATATAGACATTGAAATATTTGAGTTGAGGTCTGCTTTTATCAAGCATACGGCAGCAGAACACAAGGATTACCAGATGCTCGAAAAGAACTATGAGAACCTCGGCGAACCAGTAGAGAAAATTCGTTCTGGAAATAAGAACATCGGTTCGGTTGCCTTGAGTGCCTTTATTTTTCAGCAAGCCAGCAAGCACAATCCGCTAGATCTTTTGGGCTCTATGTTTATCATAGAAGGCATCGGTAAGCGGTTGTCTGCTCCGTGGGGCTTAAAGATTCAAGAGCAGCTGGGATTACAAGACG
>CALIQO010000220.1 GCA_938044055.1 uncultured Saprospiraceae bacterium | reverse complement strand
CCAGATCTCAACTTGCTCTTGATAAGCAAATAAGATCACTTCTTTTTCTAAGCCTGCATGCTCTATCAATCCTTTAGGAATTAAAACCCTATCGGAATTATCAAGAACCAACTCGGATGCCCCTCTATAAAAATACCTAATGAACTGCCTGTGTGTTCTGTTGTAATTGTTGAGCCTTTGGTTTATTTCTTTCGTCTTTTTATCCCAAACATCTTTGGGGTAAAACATGAGGTTCTTTTCAAAACCTCTATTAATCGCAAAAATCAAATTATCTCCTGAGCCGATCTGCTTAATCAATGCAGTGGGTAAGCGCAATCTGCCCTTTGCATCTAATTTGCATTCATATTCTCCTTTCAGGTGGTTGATCATTTCGACTTTGTGCGAATAATGATATAAATGTACAGATAATTTCCACTTATCTCCACAAATACCCACATTTTTTAATTTTCTGATATAGAAAATCCACCATATATAAGCTTGTGTAAACGCATGTTTTACACATTAGCGTTTATTTGCTTATAAAATGTAGGTCTAATTCATATGTAAAAGGAGCACACTCTAGGCCATATAGCCTATAGGGAGTGTAGCACAGGGTTGGAAATGCGAATATACAAAACATATTATAATTTTATATAATATGTAAAACAATAAAAAAGGGGCTGTTTCCATTCTTAGATACAACCCCTTTTAGCTTATATAAGATTTATGGTTACTGCTATTTCACAACCACCATTTTCTTGGTTACAACTTGCGTTTCTGTTTTCACATTGTAGTAGTATACACCAGGAACCATTCTATTGTTATTTTCAATAGTAAGTGTCTGATTTCCACTGTCTACTGTGAAGTACTCTGTGAAAATCAATCGTCCTTTTCCATCCATCACTTCTACTTCGACTTCCATCGCTTCTGGTAATGTAACCGGAATAGATGTTCGCAAGGAGAAAGGATTAGGTTGGTTCTGACCGACATAAAATTCGATTTCAGGTCCAATAATTTTACTGATCTCAACAGGTGTTATGCTTAAAGATTCTGTCAGATAAGCTTCCGGCGTTAGGCCATCTTCAAGAATTAAGTAATCATCCATGACACCTTCTTCAACCGCAATGGTAAAGAGTGCCTCATCTGTATTGAGATCAGCACCATTGACACCATCCCATACGATGTTTAATATTCCATCTGCATAGTAATAGTAGTCTTGAGGTACAATCATCTGACCAGAAACAATGTTTATTGCTTTGGCATCGATTCCAGATATTGAAATCTGCATTCCTTTCATCGATTGTGGTTGACTCAAGTATACTGGAATCTCGTGTCCTTCTTCTACAAGATCAATCTTATAGTTAAGTGTCAGCGCCTCCTTACTTCTTACAACAGGTACTTCTACTCTTCCATTTGCGCGAGCGTTTCCTGAGACATCCCCTACCTTAATCGCCACAAAATCATTCTTCATCATATCTGTAGATAAGTTATCTAGAGTGATTTCATCTTGAACTGGGAATGGATCTTGCGGATCATCAAAGACAACCGCCTTATCCATGAATCTCCATGATTCGTTGTTTCTGAAGTCATCCGTTATTCCTAGAATCAACTTCCTTAGATCGAGTAAATCAGAAGCAGATACTTTTCCATCGTTATTGATATCAGCACCAATAACTCTATAAGGTGATTCTATAATTGAAATCCCTAAGATGTGTCTCTGTATCAGAACTAGATCCAGTGTACTTACTCCATTAAGTGGGAAGATGTCCTTAGCAGGCTTAATGCTGTAATCGTTGAGCAATGGATTGTCACCAAAGGCAAACGCTCCCCTATCATCCGTTGTCTGCGTATGCGGATATTCTCCGAAATCTGCTTCCAGTTTCACGATAGCTTCATCAAGTGTTTCTCCTACCTCGTTAGACAATGTACCAGCGATCAATGCACTTGAACCAGGATCATCTGGACATACATCTGAGTTGTCTTGAAGTGATAAATCAGCTCTACACTGACTTATATTATCGTCTGTATCCCAGACATATACATCTACTTCAATGAGTGTCGCTATGCCATTAGTTAAGTCGTCACAAGTGAAATTTCTAAATGGTATGTATTCTGTGTCTGAGAAAGAGAATCTCAACTCATCTTCAGGCGTACAATTATCTGTACTTCCTGCATTGAAATCTGATGCCCATATTTCAGCAGGACCACTAGACGGTAAGGTTATAACGAGGTTCTTACAATAGCTGGTCGGTGATTTTCCATTCTGGAAGAACACGTTATAGCTGCATGTCTCACTGTTTCCACAACCGTCAAATGCTTTCCAGAACACAGTTACTGAGTCTGAAACGATCGCATCAATGACAGTAGAAACTTGGTTGCCACTAAGGTTACCCGTGTAGTCGAAATCTCCATCAGCATCTATGTCTACTCCATACTCCCACCTTAGATTATCCCCAATCACACATCCTTGATCCATGCCTTCTGCACTTATCTCGAATGAACTGATTTCACAATCATCGGTATGAACTGTAACAGTTACATCGTCACAATTGAATATCTCAGGAGCTTGCTCATCTACAACTTTAATGGTCTGTATTCCTGTCCATTTTCCATCACTCTGTGGATCATCCTTATCATACTGACACCAATCAATGACACTGAATTCCTTGATAATTTTAAAGCAAGCATCGCTATCGAAGTAAAAAGTATCTGCCTTCGTACTGATACCGATCTGATCACATACTCCACCATCTATCATCACTTCTGAGAATGGAATATCATCCAAGCAGTTGACTACTACGTCTTCTGGGAATGTTATGTCACTTCTCTCAATAGGGTTAAGTGGAATAATGGTTATCATCTGATCACATATAACAGTCTCGGATCCTACTACTCGCCATCTTCTTACTACTGTACCTATTCCACAATCATTCAAGTCTTCTAATATGTCTTCGTAATCAACTTCACTATCTCCACATGGTGAGAATGCACCTGGAGCTCCGGTAATAGAAAGGTCCTTGTGGTCTTCATGACAGTTGATAACAACATCAGGCACACATTCTATGACTGGATCTAACTTGTACTCTACTCTGAGGTTAGCCCAGCAAGTATTGTAGTTATCACCTGAAGTACCATATAGACCATTTTCATCTGCATCATCCCATACTCTTAACTTAGCCTTGACTGGATAATTTTCAATATCTGTACAACATACAGTTATGTATTCTCCCCATGTAAGGTTCTCAGGTCTATCGCAATTGTCTGTTTCTCGCGATATCTCCATAAAAACTGGATCACAATTATCGAAGCTTCCATTATCTATAGATACTGGGAAGATCTTTGCCTCACCATTATCTCCTAGCGACACAACTATATTCTGAAGACAGACTACATTAGGAGCAGTATTATCTTCAACAGTTATATCGAATGAGCATCTTGAGAAATTTCTACATCCGTCATTAAGCCTGATCGTAACTGTATGTGTTCCTTTCGGCAAATGATTGATTGTATATATGGCATCCAATCCAGTACCAGATTGCGTTACAGAACCTGTCGTCACATAGACCGCAACTTCTATCACATCGCCGCAAGCATCATCTACGATAGAGCTCAGAGAAGGAAGTGTGTAAGATCCGCCACATGCCCACGGCGTAGTGCCGATTGTAACATCTTCTAAGCAATTAACGAATTCAGGTGCAGAATCATCATTTACTTTAATGGCTTGAATGTGTCTACGAGGATTAACTCCAGTTTCAAGTGGAGCACATTCGTCTCTGACTATCCAGTGTCTAAGTAGTTCATAACTATTCGGACAATTGGCATCTTGTAAGAACTCATCCCAGTAACCTACGTTAACCTCGCATAAGTGCTTACCGAAAATCGGCTCACCATTAATCGTTGGTATTCCCGTAAAGGATGTATCCGTAAGATTAGGGTTGAGTAACACATCTTCGCAACTTAGTGCGTTGACAAGCACGAAATCTGCTGGGAATTCTATTACATCCATATCGAATGGACGGACAAGAATCTCCTGATCACAGGTTACAACATTGCCTTCTCCATCTTCTACGAACCATGTTCTATTGATTATTGCTCTAGGGTTGTCACATATTCCATTCTCTTGATATTCATCCCTGTAAGTAATATCAATTTCAGGCTCACAAGACAGAATGATCGGCATCCCTGTTACTGAAGGGTCATCTAATTCGTTGCAATTGATAATTGTATCTGGCGGACATTCAACATCTGGTATGAGTTTTTCTTCCACGTTGATTCGAGTCCAGCAACAGTTGGTAGTCGGATCATCACAATCTATACATACTGTAACATCGAAACTCTGTCCTACATGAGATAGATCAACGAAATTGGTTCCTTCTCCACTGGTGCCAATCAAGTTACCCGCAAGGTCTCGGATTTCAATACAATAGTCATCGAAACATCCATAACCTGTTCCTGCAAGAACATCTTCAGGATCTATGAATGCCATGCAGTCTGAACCTAGAGAAACATTAAGTTCACCATTACATCCTAGATCATCTCCATCTGTCTGGAATTCTTCAACAATCACATTGAACATGCAAGTGTCAGAATTTCCTGCAGCATCAAAAACAATCACTGTTACTGGAGTCGTACCTATCGGGAATAAGGTTCCTACTGGAGGCTCAAATGCTATTGAATCAATTCCACAATTATCCATTGCTGCGATTGTAGGATAGGTAACTGGTGTTTCACATTCTCCGCTTCCGAGCGATATCATAATATCTGTACAAGTAGTAGGGTCTATTACTGGGTCTTGAACATCTTCAACCGTAACATCGAATCCACAGGTGGATACATTACCAGAACCATCGGTTAAGGTATAGGTCACGGTAGTCGTGCCGACTCCAAATGTTTCTGTAATTATCGCTCCTTGCTGTACTACACCTCCGGTAGGAACAGCAATATTATCTTCACTACTATACGAAACCACAAGTTGTGCAAATCCACAGTTGTCAGAAGCTATTGGATGTTGCCAAGTAAACTCATTACTACACATATCCATAGCATTCATCAATGTAGTATCTCCTTGTGCATATGGAATCTGCTCTAACAATTGCAGTGTCCAACCTGTAAGTTCTCCAGTAGACATTCCATCAGAGTAAATCTCCAATGTCCAATCACCCATAGACATCTCACCTATGTAAGCTGTAAATGCTTGTAATGGCTGATAATCTCCTCCTTGTCCAAGTGGTGTACAAGCAACAGTAGCTAATGTTGCTATTGCCTCATCATCAAGATTAACATCGAAATCTGACGTTCCTGTACATATATTGTCTAAGAGAGTAATTCTTGTTCCATCTGGAGAGATCAGCTTGACAACAAGATCACCTGCGTCTCCCATCGTTCCTGCAAGATCAAGTATACTTACATCACCTATGAGGAAGTTATCAGGAACTGTAATCACAGATTCGGTACATCCTCCTGGAAGAATATCTATGGGTATATCTAGAGCATCGTATGTCAATGTATCAAACATAGAACAGAATGGTGCTTCATTATCGAATACTTCTACCATAAAGCTACAAGTAGCCGTACTTGGGTTCTTTCCTTGAAGGCTGGTAGTCGTTCCATTATCAGGGAACAATGGTAACCCAGGATTAA
>CALIQO010000219.1 GCA_938044055.1 uncultured Saprospiraceae bacterium | reverse complement strand
ATGAGCATCTATAATGAAGGAATTGATATTTCTAAAAAAATCAGTGACTTCCATGCCTTAAAAGAACTGATGAATGTTCGTACCAACTTAGAGATAGAGTTATGAACCCCCGATTTCGATCGACAATATGTTCTGGAGTAGGAATAATATTTATTCTACTTTTTAGTGTCCGATTGAGCGCTCAAGATCTCAAGGATACGCTAATCATAATAGCTTCCGATACTATTTTTTTTTCCTCAGACAGTGAAGAAGTAACATCAATAGACACCACATTCTTGCTGACCTACTTAGATGGGAAGAATGATTTCAACATCCTACTCTCCGGCCATACCGATAGCGATGGACCGACTGATTACAATCAGAAGCTTGCAGATAGAAGGGTTCAATCTGTCAAGAAAAAGATAATAGATCAGATACCTACAGCCCTATTTTATGAATCAATTCACGGAGAAAATCTTCCCATTGCTAGCAACGAACAGGATTCTGGAAAAGCACTGAACAGGCGTGTAGACATTCAGATTGTACAAAAATATAGTCTTCGGAAAATAAGCGGACAAGTATCCGGTTCAGATTCAGCTCAGATTAAAGATGGCGTCGTCTATGTCCAGCATAAATACTTTCGTGATTCAGCTACTATAAATACAAGTGGTAATTTTGAAATTTACAGCCCCGACGCGCTAGGTGCAAGATTGGATTTTGCCAGTAGCAGCCACTTTATACAGACAACCTTTACCACTGTCAGTCCATTGCCAGATCCTAAATTGTCCCAGATCGTTTTACCTGAAATCCAGGTGAATAGGAAGTACGATGTAGCAGAAATGTTTTTCGTAGGCAATGAACCGATACTTTTATTTACAAGCATTCATTCACTTACATCCCTGACCCACACTATGCGGCGCAGCGATATATGTATTGTGGTACACGGCCATGTCAATGCTCCCAATCAAGAAGCCAAGCCACCGGGATCATTTGAGTATGAATTATCGCTTAATCGCACCCTTACTGTAAGAAATCACTTGATATCAAAAGGTGTAGATTCGACAAGAATTCACAATCTGGCTCACTCCAACTGGGAGATGAGGTACCCTAAAGCCACCTCCGACAGAGAACAACAAGTCAATCGACGTGTAGAAATAGAAATTAAAGATTGTACTCAATTATATGATGTAACACAGCAAATGGTCAAGCCTAAGTAAGTAAAGTGGTTAAAACATAGTTAAAGAAGCCAAGTATCTATCGTATTAATCTTCAGGTTCGAAAATATCATTCTTTAGGGTGAGAAATTAGCACTTACCAGTCCTTAGATTTGGACAAAACCTCTATTATGCGACATCTATTGCTTTCAATCTTAATCGGACTTATATCATTCAATACAATATCAAGTCAAGAGTGGATCTTACAGAATCCATTTTCAGTTTTCGGAGAACTCCGAGACATCCTCATGAAACCCAATGGAGAAGGGTGGGCAACTGGAGAAAAAGGCATACTTCTATATACCGAAGATTTCGGAGTTAGATGGGAAGTACAAGAGTTTAGTACTTCTAATGCACAATCTTCCCTACACTTAGTTCCAGGTACAAGTGACCAAGTTATGTACAGTGTAGGACCCAATCTCTCTAGAAGCATAGATGGAGGCATGACGTGGAATATTACGGGTACTATTGTACGCAGTCCTACAGGATTGACATTTGCGACAGCAGATATCCATTATGCTTGTACACGTCAGAATGGAGTGTTTAAAAGTATAGATGGAGGGGAAAACTGGGAAGCTATAAATCATCCAGGAGACAGATATAGAAGCATCTATTTCAAAGATGAAATGAATGGTTTCCTCCTAGGAGAGATCGATGATATAGATAGATTGATTTCCACAACAGACGGTGGGGATACATGGGCTTCCGTAGATTTAGGGATGGAAGTTACCTTTCCAAAAAACCTTACATTCTACAATGATATGATAGGATATTTCACATCTAACGAGGGTGTATTTAAAACCACAGATGGTGGGAATACTTGGGCACTTATTCCCGATAGTCCAGATGGTGTAAAGAAGTTCTTCGTGTTAGATGAAAACAACTTGTATGTAACGTGGGGTCTTGTCTTTCAAATCAGTGAAGACGGAGGGACCACTTGGAATGACCGTGACAGCTACTTCGGTGTAAATGAATCCATATTTGCCCTATCTAAGGATCAAGTATGGATGGTCGGAAAGAATCTAAGCATCCTATATTCTGAAGACAATACAAGTACTTGGAAGGATCAGATTCCTGGAAGTAAAATCAATATAAGAGATATGGATTTCTTAAATGAAGATTATGGAGTTGCCATGGGTTTCGATGAAATACTTATCACTCAAGATGGAGGTGCCGTATGGGAAGAAGTCATACCAGATATAGAAAACCTAAATGCAGAAAACCTGACACTTGTTGATGAAAATACAATCCTTATAGGAAGCAGGAGTGGTGTTTTCGTTACACAAGATGGAGCTAAAACCTGGAATAGGATCAGTGAATCAATCAACAATACCTGGGTTTCAGGAATTGTATATCACAATACTGACAACATACTTGTCAGTACTTTAAATGGCCAACTATACCGTACAGACATAGCGGGTTCTTCCTGGGACGAACTTATTGATACAGAAAGCATAGATCGCTTAGAATCTACGTCTCCAGATAAAATCACACTTGCCTTGGATGGTTATAAAATCATAACCAGCACGGATGCTGGTGTAAGTTTCGAAGAAGTAGAACTAGATTCAGACGGAGACGAATTCGTAGACTTATATTTCTATAACGAAAACAATGGATATGCCATCCAGCGTTTTAAGGACAGTTTATTCTTAACAAAGGATGGTGGAGTTACCTGGGAAAAGAAAAAATTACCTGTGTCTACTTTCTGGGGCGGGTTTTCATTTTATTCTGACCTAGAAGGTTATCTAGTAGGTGGATCTTCCGGAATAGGACGTATTTTCAAGACCATTGATGGAGGAGAAAATTGGGATGAAGTGCTTTTCGTACAGACAGCTTTCAGCGCGATTTCTACACCTGTTCCTGGAGAAGATCTAGCCTGGGCTGGAGGAACAGGAGGTATCATTGTTCGTTTTTCATTGTGCAATGATGCTCCAGAAATATCAGGACTTTCAGTGGAAGAAGTGTGTCAGAACGATACCATAACGGCCAGTATCAATTTCGAAAATGTAGATATCTTCCAGTGGACACTTCCAGAAGGATGGTCCATAACAGGCAATGACAATTCTGCACAAGTACAACTTTTGGCCGGAGAATCTGGTGGAACCCTTTCAGTAACAGGTCTCAATAGTTGTGGCGATGAGACAGAAGCACTTACCTTTAACTTAGGAAGCCCTAAGGATAATCCTATTCCTGAAATTACAATAGATGAAGCAACACTTAGCACAAGTGGTTCTGGTGCATCCTATCAGTGGTATCAAGATGGTGTGCCTATCGCTTCCGCAAATGAGCAATCTTATACTGCAACTGAGACAGGCGATTATTACGTTATTATCACTTATGACAATGCTTGTGTATCTCCTCCAAGTAATGTTATTAATGTTGTCATATCTAGTATCGTAACGATCGGAGAGGAAACCATAACGTTGTTCCCTAATCCTGCTCAAGAGTATATTACACTTTCTTCTTCACTAG
>CALIQO010000218.1 GCA_938044055.1 uncultured Saprospiraceae bacterium | reverse complement strand
ACTGGCTTCGCACATTTATTCGAACATCTGATGTTCAGCGGATCTAAACACGTTAAGGATTATGACATTCCTGTACAACAGGCAGGCGGAGAAAACAACGCATTTACGAATTGTGACATGACCAATTTCTATGAGGTCATTCCTGTACAGAATATAGAGACGGCATTGTGGTTGGAATCAGATCGGATGATGTCCCTTAATATCACAGAAAAGTCACTAAATATTCAGAAAGACGTAGTTGTAGAAGAATTCAATGAAACCTGTATCAATCAACCTTATGGTGATCTATGGCACAAGATCAGTGGCCTTGCCTACAAGAGCCACCCATATAGATGGCCTACTATAGGAATAGAAGTTGATCACATCAGAAAAGCAACGCTGTCTGATGTCAAGAATTTTTATCACAAACATTACCATCCAGAAAATGCTATCCTAGTAATTGCTGGTAATATTCCTTCTGATAAGGCATTTCAGATGGCAGAAAGATGGTTCGGAGATGTACCGGCAGGAAATAAGATAATCAGAAATCTACCCTCTGAAGAAAAGCAGACTACTTATAGATATCAAGAAATTAAATCTAATGTTCCTGCCATTTCTATAAATCTATCTTACCACATTCCTAATCGTCGAAGCCCTGATTTCTATGCATATGATCTACTTACTGATGTTATGAGCAATGGTGTTTCTAGTAGACTGTTTCATAATCTAGTAAAAGATCAGTGCCTCTTCAGTGACGTTGATGCCTTTATTACAGGGACCATAGATCCAGGGCTCCTTGTGGTAACAGGAAAGCTCATGGCCGATGTAGACTTTAAAGTTGCCCGACAAGCCCTGCAAGAAGAAATAGAAAAACTAAAACGAGAGATCATTTCAGAGAATGAGCTGGTAATGCTTAAAAATAAAGCAGAGAGCAACTTAAAGTTTTCAGAGATTAATATTCTTCATAAGGCTATGAGTCTAGCTTTCTTTGAGATGATCGGGGATATTGATATCATTAATAAAGAGGCCGACTATTACAATCAAGTTACACGAGAAGACATACTAAGGATTGCTCAAGAAACCTTCAGAAAAGAAAATTGCTCTGAAATCATCTACTTCCCTATTGAAAAAGAATAATACATCAAGCGTTCCAGTATTCTGGATTATTCTATCCATAGTACTTATTATTCCAGCTTTTCTTATTAATCTGGGTATCCAACCTTTTATAGAAGATGAAGCGATCCGGGCAACAGTAGCCATGGAGATGATGTATAGTGACAATTATATACTGCCGACCAACAATGGTGAACCGTACTTATATAAACCTCCTCTTTACAACTGGGTATTGGTTCTGGTATATACAATTACAGGAACGATAAGTGAGTGGAGCACGAGATTACCTACTGTAATCTTCTTAGGAATATTTGCGCTTGTCGTATATCGTTCTCACCGACCATACTTCGATAAAACTTATTCCATTCTTGCAGCATTCATATACCTGACATGTGGTAGAGTTCTATTCTGGGATGGCTTCCTGGGGTTAATTGATATTTCCTATTCTCTTCTGACCTATGGCATGATGATTTATGCATTCAGTAAGAGTAAGGAAAAAAAATATACAAACTTATATACAGGCACATACTTAATGACTGCTGCGGGATTCCTTATGAAAGGATATCCTAGTTTTGTTTTTCTGGTAGCTACTTTATTCGCAACAGTTGTTTATACTAAAAAGTGGAAGTATATCTTCCACCCTGCCCACATACTAGGTATGACTATATTGGCTGGAATTCTAGGAATTTATTATTACGTTTTAGGCTTGCAAATCCCGCTTTCTGAGACGGTTACACCCCTGCTGGACCAGAGTACAAGAAGAACCATCTTATCTCACGATATCTCTGAAGTTATAGGACATATTATTGTCTATCCATTTGAGAATATATATCATTTCTTTCCATGGACCTTGCTAGCCATATTTTTATTCAGAAAAGGATTTCTCAGTCTTTTAAGAATCAATGCCTTAGCTTACTTCTCAGCTATCTGCTTTCTCACTAATATCCTGGTGTACTGGATAAGTCCAGAAGTATATCCTAGGTATATTCTTATGCTCGTTCCACTGGCATTTACTGCATTTCTTCACTTCTATCAAGTAGATTTATATCGGCCTACATGGAGAGAGAAGACATGGAAAGTGATGGTTGTATTTTTAATAGCAGCATCAGGAGTTACAATGTACGCTGGGTGTTTCATTTCTGAAATTGTAGTTTCCTGGCAGAAAGTAGTCCTCGCCATAAGTGGTAGCTTTTTGTTTTTCTTGGTGTACGCTTATCGCAAATGGGCAGCGCCTTTACCATGGCTCTTGGTTGTTTCTTTACTGGTAATACGTATAGTTTTTAACTTGATAATTATTCCGATTAGAGCAGAAGAGGATGATGCTCTTATTGCCAAGCTTGATGCTGAAAAAATCATTCAATTGCATGGAGAAAAATCCATTTGCGTAAGCGCAGGAACACAACTAGATAGAACCTCAACCTTCTATCTGGAAAATTATTATGGCGGCATTATAGGATACGCTGATAATTGTGAGCTGTATGTTACTGATATTAAAAAGAATGGTCTCAATAATGGTGAGCGTATTATTGACTCTCTATATATAAGGCGTCACGAGCAGACATACTATATCATAGAACGATGATTTATTCTAGCAAAGCTTCTTAAATCTTAAGCTTCACTTCTAACAATAGGTCAATCGTCATCCAGTAGACAGTGTCTTGGAATTATTTTTGTGTCTCGTATACTAACCATCCGAGAAATCACGCTTTAATTGAGTGTAAAACATTGCTTTTAGAAAAGTACAGGATAGAGATTTATGGATAGATTGAGAATCGCGTTTTTGTTGGTATTTGTGACAACATTTTTATCTGCACAGAGCTGGACTGTCCCTCATGACAACCCTGAAGAACTGGGAGATGTGAATTGGCTTAGAAATTATGACGAAGCCATCAAGACGGCTAAAAAAGAAAAGAAACCCATATTTATTTTGTTCCAGGAGGTTCCTGGATGTTCTACTTGTCGTAATTATGGCAACAATATTCTTAGTGATCCGCTTATCGTAGAAGCAATTGAAAGTGAGTTCGTGCCATTGTGTATATACAATAATCTGAAAGGCCACGATAGGAAGGTTCTAGATAAATACAATGAACCCACATGGAATAATCCTGTAGTGAGGATTGTGGATAATGGAGGATCAGACATTGTAGACCGCTTATCTGGTAATTATTCTAAGCAAGGAATTATTGATGCCATTTCAAGTGCCTTGCAATCAGAAGGAAATATAGTTCCCACGTATATACGGAATTTAAATACAGAATATAGTGCTGTCGATACCGATGAACTCGTACTGGGCATGTATTGCTTCTGGTCTGGAGAGAAAACCATGGCAGAAATTCCTGGAGTTATAAAATCGGAAGCAGGGTTCATGAATGGTAAGGAGGTTGTGAAACTTGTATATGACAAGGATAAAGTAAGTAGTACAACCATTGTCGGAAAGGCTAAAAAAGCCCGATGTGCAGATGTTGTTTTTTCAGATAACAAAAGATTCAAAGACGTAAAAACGAATAAAACGGGAACCTTCCGACGAGATAAAGAAACTAAGTATTACTTGTTCAATTCTCCATATAGAAGCATTCCTATGACACCGTATCAGCAACTCAAGGCCAATCATGAGCTTTCTCAAGGTGGAGACATCTCTTATATATTATCTCCTAGACAACTTACGCTATGGAAGATTGTGAAAGAAAACAACTGGACTAAAAATTACATAGATGTTGAAATCGGTAGCGCGTGGAATGAAGTAACTATGCTTACTGATATAGAAGAGGGAGAATAAGGTGGTACAGCACTTTACCATAAGACTACAAGCTCGGTCACGAGGATACCACATTATAACGCAAGAAGTCATGTCTCAACTTCCAGAACTTCCATCTTCTGGAATTCTTCAATTATTTATCCAGCATACTTCTGCAGCTATCACCATTAATGAAGATGCAGATCCGGATGTTAGGGTAGATTTCGAATCCATTATGAATGAGATAGTCCCAGAAAATCTACCCTTCCTAACCCATACGATAGAAGGACCCGATGATATGCCTGCTCATATCAAAGCAGCCCTTATAGGCAATCATGTAACCATTCCTATTATCGACAAGAAACTAGCGCTGGGAACATGGCAAGGCATATACCTATGCGAATTCCGCAATCATGCAAGTGGTAGAAATCTTGTAGCATCTTATATCACTTAATTTTACCTATCTTTCCCCAACCTCCACAGCGAAACATTCATGCAAGCGTATTTTCCATTTATCATAGAAGGCATTACACTTGGGTTAGGTCTAGCAATTTTACTGGGACCCATCTTTGTCGCTCTGACTCAGACTTCAGTAGAGCACGGAGCCCGTGCTGGTATAACAGTGGGGACAGGAA
>CALIQO010000217.1 GCA_938044055.1 uncultured Saprospiraceae bacterium | reverse complement strand
CATTGATTTACAGCCTTTTAAAATTTTTCAACTTAATAAAGGATTAAGTTTTGTTGACCCACTAGGACTCGAACCTAGAATGACGATACCAAAAACCGTAGTGTTGCCAATTACACCATGGGTCATTACTTCATCGAAGCGGATGCAAAGATAGTATATTTACTATTTTCGTGCACCTAATTTTTTCAAAAATTTATCACATTTTAGAAGTTAGTGATTATGAATAACTTATACATTGTACGATTTATATGTATATGTACAATCTGCCTATATCTTACCGCTTATGGGAATTCTCAAGTTATAGAAAACGATAGCCTATATACCATCACGATTGACTCTATTACATATACCGCTACTAGAATCTACGATCAACATACGGTCGGATTAGATAGAGATGATTTTCTGGCCATGCCGGGCGCATTCGAAGATCCATCGAGATTATTGCTAAAGTTTCCAGGAATATCTACACCTAACGATCAGGCCAATGCATTTATCTACCACGGTATGCCATCACATTTCTATCAGTGGCAGTGGAACGGAGCTGAGACTGTCAACCCCAACCATCTTGCTAATGCAGGTACCATCACAGACATATCTTCCATCAACAGTGGAGGTGTCAATGCCTTAAGCGGTGAGATTATATCTAGATTCGATTTCAGAGGAACACCACATCCTCGAGTAAGAAATGCCATTGCTGGTGTGGCAGATCTACAGACTAAGTCCGATCAGAATTATGTAAAAATAGGCCTTATAGGTTTAGAAACAGGCTACCTCAATCAAGGAGAAAAATGGTCGCTAGGAGGAAACTTTAGGTATTCATTCACCGGATTGCTAGGAGACTTAGGTGTTGATTTCGGAGGAGAAAAAATAGGTTTCCAAGATGGCTATATAGAAGCACGTTACGAGGATCCTAGACATAGTTTCTTGCTTGCCGGATTACAAGGAGAGAGTTACAACCGATTCACTAAGCCTGAGGACCCGACAATTATTAAGGAATACCAGGACATCACTTATGAAGGAGATATCCATTTGCTTCAAGCGCAATACCATAAATTAATAGGAACTCCTTTCTCATTATCTGCGACTTGGTCGAGGAGATCCGATACAAGAGAATCTGTAGGATCTATCGGGATAGACAATGTCGAATATAACTTAGGAACTGCCTTTAATAGTTCGCTCGGAAAACTATCTCTCGGTCAGGAAGGTTCCTTCCTGGCATGGAACTGGAAACTGAACCAAGTATACGATTACGGAACAAGCAAGGATAAAGATCAACGATCCAGATGGAGGCTCGGCTTTTCTATAGATAGAAAATTCCGCATAGGAACCTATACCGATATCGATCTTACCTTGAATCAAGATTACTATACCGACATGTCGGCGTGGGCTATAACACCTCAGTTGCAAGTAAAGTCTAGAATCAATCCTCATCTTCAGGTAGGTATACAATCTGGACTCAATGCACAAGCCTTGCCTGTTGTGATTTTTCAACAATCCCTGGTCAGAGCATGGAACAATTCTGCATTCTTAAAGATCAATCGAGGGACACTCCGAGTAGAAACCGAGGTTTTCTATCACGACATTTATGACTTGGTTACCTTATCTGGATTCGGTGTAGGAGGATTGAATGTCATGAATGATATCGGTGCTCCTTTAGGTGGACAACTCGCTATCAACACGGATGGATCTTCTTACGGTACTACCCTATTCATAGATAAAAAAGTATCAGACCACATCTACCTTTCAAGCAATGCCAGCCTCTTCCGAGCATCCTATAATGCAGCTGGCGAAGACATTCTATCTCAATACAATTTCGGTTATACCTATAATGCTCAAGTAGGATATAAGAAAGAAAAAAAACACTCTACCTTCCGGGTTGACCTTGCTTATCATCAGCGTGGAGGGACAAGAACATTTCCGTTATCGGATACTTTTCCCGTATATACACAATATGATTTTTCTGCTGGACCGACTCTAGTGTTACCGGTGTACTATCGATTAGATATGAAGGTGTTGTACCAGAAAGGTAGGTCTACATGGACACTGGATATACAGAATATTACCAACCGCCTCAATGCTGCCTATAACTATAGAGAATTAGGAATCGGCGAGACCATACAAGACCAACTGGGATTGCTCCCGGTTCTTAGTTGGAAGTACGGATGGTAGGGGTTCCTATTCCGTTACTTGCCATATTCCATCTAGATTTCTTCCGGCTTCATCGTAATCTAGGCCATAGCCTATGATAAAATCGTCTGGAATAGAAAAGCCTTTCTTATAGATAGGGAACTGATTCTGAAAAACATCCTCCTTGACGAAAAGGGATACCAATTGTACAGAAGCTGCTTGAGTCTTCTCTAGCTTACGCAAATAATAGGTCATCGTATTACCTGTGTCTACGATGTCTTCTATGATGATCAAGTGCCTTCCTGCAAAAGGTATTTTAGGAGAAAAATATTCTACAACATCTTCTTGTGATTCTGTACCTTGATAAGAAGACAACTGGACGAACTGCCATTCTGCTGGCAATTTCAGGTTTCTTGCTAGATCTGCAGCAAATCTAAATGCCCCATTGAGCACCACAATGAATAAAGGATCTTTACCTCTAAAATCCAATTGAATTTCTTGAGCAATTTCTACCACCTTCTTGTCAATGGTCTCCTGATCCATATAGGTCTTAAAAAACTTATCTTTTACTTTAATCATTACTGCTCTTCAATTGTGTTTCTACTCGATGCTACTTTTCCGTATTGAATCAATAAAGTTGGAATTAAACCTATATGAAGTCATAGATTTTAAACCATACATACTGAATAATTAATGTCTGCGAATTCAATATGCTGTATTTCACCAGTTCGAAGATACAATCAATAAATATAAATTAAATCATCAGGCATAAATCTCTGACCTAATCTGAATCCAACAATGATGACCGCTTTATCATAATACCATCTATAACAACGTAATCAATCGCATCAAGATTTTTCAAGTCTACGATCGGATTTCGATCTAATATTAAAATGTCTGCATGTGCCCCTTCTTTTATCTGACCGATTTCATTCCATCGAAAAATCTTGCTGAAATTTGTAGTCGCAGCAGAAAGAGCTTGCCGATTACTTAGTCCAGACTTAACCAGCATTTCTAGTTCTAGATGCAAGGACACTCCTGGAATCGTACCAAAAGCATCCGTTCCTGAACCCGTTAGATAATGAGCACCATTCGCAACATGTGTCTGTTCCATTTTAAAAAGATTATTGACCAGTTTTCTAGACCATACAAGCGTATCCCATGTCTGATTATTCCTTAATATATTCCACTTTCCTGATTCCTTGTCCAGTGGCATATGAAGGCTGTCTTCATGAATCACCTGAGCAATAGGAAAGGACCATGGATTACGGGCATAGTCGAAACTCGGATAAAACAACCCCCACGTAGGCATCAGGTTTCCCTGACTCAGGGCTGTACTATGTGCCATTAATTTTTCATCGACTAAGGGATTAAAATTTTCATAGTAATCGTAAGCTTGTATCCGGGGTTTTCCGAAAGGTTGCGTCTTATATCGCTTTCGAATCGAGTCTGGAATAATATCTATTGCATATCTTGATGTATGGACAAAAGCATCTATATCAGCATCTATCGCTTCCTCATATGTAGAATGACCCAGCTCTCCTATTGTAGCAATATTGTGTTTCTTAGAAGCCATAGATATTATGCCTAGTTGTTCTGGTTTCACATCGTAATATACAAGCAATACTTTAGTGCTTGTCTGAGCTAGTGAATCAATCTCTGCTTCCAATTCGTGGATCGTTTTCCATCCTTTTAAAGTGTCTGCTTCGTAATCCCAATGGGTACCATATATGGATTGTAAATCGTAAATTCTAGGAGATGGGTCAGCATTTCTATATAGTTTTCCTCTTCTCGGTGATTCTAAACCTACGATAGAAGTCACTCCCATATACAGAAATGCGTCGGCGTAGTTCTGATCATTCAGTGTGCCAAATCCATCTATTAATCCTGGAACAAGAAACTTATCGCTTGCATCGATGATTCTAGATCCATTAGGAATCTCTACATCCTTCTCTATTCCTATTTTTAAAATTTTTCCATCTCGGATAAGTACGACAGTATTATGAAGATCATCTGAGGAGGTTCCGTAATTATCTAAATCAATAATGGTTGCGTGTACGATTGCAATTGTTTTGTCTGATTGATTTTCTGAAGCACATGACAAGAGAACACAAGAAAAGAGCAGCGGGAGAAACAGGGGTTTACATTTCATTCCAGGAATTTTATAAGTAGCTTGGTTTTAATATATTAATTATTAAATCCAATAGCAACTTTCCTTAAAATGTATATTATAAGTGTTCCAGTAATCGATATTAAATGAATTGTGGAATTTATCCCTTGACTTTAGGAAGTCCATACTTATCTATCAAGTAGATCAGACTGGTCATCGCTGCTGCTCCTAATTCTAGCTCTCTTTTATTTACTGCTTCGAATGTATCCGCAGCAGTGTGGTGAAAATCAAAGTATCGCTGAGAATCAGGCCTCAATCCGATTAGCAATCCTCCTTGATTCATAAGGGGTCTTATATCTGCTCCTGAACCACCTGTTGATAACATCAATCCGTAAGGCTCTAGTAAAGCCATCCACTCATTTACTGCTTTAGCATATGTCTCTAATACATCTTTCGATCCATCTATAGAAAATCCACGGGGAGTAAAACCTCCAGAATCTGACTCTAAGGCAGCCAGGTGGAATTCTCCTTTTTCATTAGAAACTCGTGCATACTCTGTTGCTCCAGCCAGGCCATTCTCCTCATTTGCGAAAAGCACAACCCGTATGGTTCTCTTAGGCTTATAATCCAGGGCAATTAGCGTCTTTAAAACCTGCATGGATTGTACACAACCTGTTCCATCATCGTGCGCTCCTTCTCCTACATCCCATGAATCAAGATGCCCGCCTACTAGAATTATTTCTTCTGGAAAGTCTGTACCCTTAATCTCCCCGATAACATTATATGACGGTCTCTTACCAGCATCATCGCTATCAGATATTATAGTGGCTTCCACCTTGCCTGTTTTCAATAATTCACTTAGTTTCTCAGCATCTTGCGTACTTACTCCGAGTCCAGGCACTGGAGTAACTCCTTCTTCATAATAAGAAGAACCTGTGTGCGGTACATCATCAATACTTGTGGTCATACTTCTAACTAAGGCTCCTACCGCTCCATACTGAGAAGCTTTATTGGCACCGAATACACGCTGATCCACTGCACCGCCATAGGCATTGAAAGTTCTTAATTGAGTAGGGTCCATCGGTCTATTGTAAAAAACAATCTTACCTTCTATCTCTGCTTTTCCCAGATTTTCTACTTCATCCAGAGACTTGACCTCAATTATATCTCCAGTTATAGGTACTCCATTTCCTCCTTTAGATCTTCCTAAAGCAACCACATTAAGCGGAATTCCCTCTGCTCCAGCATAGCTTATGCTTACTTTATTGCTTCCTCTTATCCAGTAGTCCACTTCACATTCCTGGGTATATACTTTATCTAAAGTCATCTCTGATAGTATCGAAGATGCATATCCTACAGATTGGTCGTAAGTAGTAGACCCCGAGAGTCTGTGACCGATGTTCTTAGTCAGGTGGTGTAACCAGTCATAGCATTCTCCGGCGGCAAGGGTATAATCATGAATTTCTTTAATGAAAAAAGCATCGTCATCTGATTTCTGTCCATGGGACTGAAACGATGTAAAAACCAGAAATAGAAGGAATAGGTAATTTCTCATGTACATATATTAAGTAACAGTCAAAGATATAATTACCATACGTGGGTCATAATAAGAAGGTAAAAAGATATCGGTTACCTTCCATTTTAATGAAATAATGGGTTCAATAATACATGTTAAAACAAAAATATTAGCAATTCCTATGTGGTTTGAGACCTTATTGTTAAATTTACAATAAGTAAAATCAAATTACAATTTGGTTTCATTTGGTTAGGGTTGAGGTAGTGCTATTATAGCATTGCC
>CALIQO010000216.1 GCA_938044055.1 uncultured Saprospiraceae bacterium | reverse complement strand
CTTCAGAATGAAACGGACCTAACTAAGGCCATAGATCCTCTAGGAGGGTCTGAAGAAGTAGAAAAGAAAACACGCCACTTGATTGATGAAGCGTGGAAGCTAATCATGGAAGTAGAAGACCTGGGAGGGATGACAGCTGCGATAGAAAAGGGAGTCCCTAAGATGCGGATAGAACAAGCAGCAGCAGAAAAACAAGCTAGAATTGATAGCGGACAAGAATACATAGTAGGTGTTAATATCTACAATGAAGAAGAGGATGCGGAGATGGATACGCTTGAAGTAGATAACAATGAAGTCCGTAGAAAACAAGTCGAAGGCATCCAGAAAATTAAAGCGGTAAGAGATTCTGATAGCGTCGTGAAGAGTCTACAAAACATAGAAACGATAGCTAGAGAGGGAGGCAACTTACTTGAAGCTGCAGTGGATGCGGCTAGAAATCGAGCTACGCTCGGAGAGATATCTTCTGCTATGGAGAAAGTAATGGGAAGGTATCAAGCGAAGCACTTAACTATATCTGGTGTATACAGTAAAGCCATAGACATGGATGAAAAATTTTCTGAAGCAAAAAAAATGTCTGATACCTATGCTGAGAAAGAAGGTAGAAGACCGCGAATCATGATTGCTAAACTCGGCCAAGATGGACACGATAGAGGTGCTAAAATAATTGCTACTAGTTTTGCAGATCTAGGTTTTGATGTAGACATAGGCCCATTGTTTCAGACTCCAGAAGAAGCAGCAAGACAAGCAGGAGAAAACGATGTACACATTTTAGGGATTTCCTCTCTGGCAGCCGGCCATAAAACCTTGGTGCCAGAAACAATAGAGGCGTTAAAGAAAATCGGGCGAGAAGATATTATGGTAATCGTAGGAGGTGTTATTCCGCCAGGTGATTATGATTTTCTTTTTAAGAAAAATGTCGCCGCAGTCTTCGGTCCTGGAACAGTCATTTCAGAGGCAGCCATAGAATTGCTTAAGTTGTTGATGAAAGATTGAATATGATTTTAGTCTATGCGATTTCTTACATCCACTTTCTCTTATCAACTTCAATAAGGTGTGTAAAATAATTCATTATTTCTTGAGCAGAAGTCTTAGCAATGTAAGGAATGGTCTGACTTCCTGAAGCCGTATATAGTTTTAATGAAGCGAGATTGTTCCGTCGTTGATAAAGATTCTGTTTTAGATCCATGGCTTGGATCTTATAGATAGGGATAAGGGTGGCTTTATCGGCATAGATACCCGTATTGATTTTTATCATATCCTGATTGTAAGCGTACTTCGTTTTTCTCCACTTGAAGTAAGTTGTTATAATAAAATAAGTACAGATAATAATAGGATAATATCTCAGCGATTCTGCATCAAGTAGAAAAGAAGCAGCCAGAGCTATTGCTCCTAATATAGATAAGTAAATGGCGATTCTGTAAAAATATTTTTTACTGATGGTGTGGTATGCTTCTTGGTTAAATGAATAGTTGTTATACAACGATGAGGCAACCTGCTCTACTTGCTCTACCTTGCACCCTGGGACTCTGATAGATTTCTTACTATTAATAGCAATGCTAGAAGCTTGCTTAAGCTGCAAGTCATGGTAACCAAGTAGTTTTTTCAGAAGGTTGTCAGACCATGAGATCATCTGAATTTTACTATCTAGAGCAGCAACCTGCTTGCGATTTAACAGTCCATATACAAGGTTGAATCCGTCTTTTCTACGATTTAATTTTAAATTGAAATAAACCAATACAGTCTTGATCAAGGAGACAAAAAAAGCAAGTATAAAAAATACAATTACGAAAAAAATAATGGTAGTTAATGTTCCGGATAAATTAAGTCTATCACCATAATCTAAAACATTAATTCCGATATCGTCTAAACTTTCCTGTATCCAGAATAGGAAGATAATAATCAATGACCCTGACCGAATGTGATTCTCTGTAATGCCGATCTTAATTAAGCTGCCCACATCAATCGAAAGAATTTCTTCCTCCATTTCAGTATCTGTATTCGTTGCCTCTGGTGTAGTAGATAAGGATGTCTCTGATTTATAGCTTAAAATCAAGTTGCGAAGGGCTTCTGCCTTATCCCTGCCCAATGCTTCGAATTCGAATTCGTTCTGATTACTTCCAGCCGTATCAACTACCACCTTCACTACATTAAACACCTGGTGGATTAAGTTCTGCTCTAGATTAACCGTCTGTATTCTATCAAATGGAATGCTTAGATTTTTTTTAGTCAAGATGCCTTTCTGGACACGCAATTCATCATCCTTGATGTGAAAATAAAATCGAAAATAATCGATGATTGCTATGGCCATAGCTAGCAATGCGATTCCGACCATCAGCCATAAGAAGTAAGTCGATTTATTATTGCGACCACCTATAAAGACTATAAAGAAGATAGGGATCAATTGGCGGATAATTATCTTGTAATACCTGTAGATAATCATCACTATGGCCACATAAGATTGCCTCAGAGGAGAACTGAAATCTATCTCACTCTTCTTCATCATGAACCGTTCTGCCGATTATGAATTGCTTGATGAGTTGTGCTTTCTCAGGATGTAAACCTGGAATCTCTAGATCACTAGAATGTCCTCCAGCAGTAAATATCTTAAGTGTAGCTAAATCTAGCATTCTGTCGATTGGGCCATTCTTGACTTCACAATGCTGGATTCTGTTAAAAGGTATCATCGTTGTCTTGCGGAAGAAAATTCCTTTCTTAAAAATTATATCTCTTTCTCTCAGCGCATATCCCATATAATAGTAGCCATAGTACGCGATTGCAGAAATAATAAATAGTAGCAAGACGAGAACAATTCCGATTATATTCCGGACAGCTAGATCACTCCATGGGATCATAATATAGCATATTATATAAGCAACTATCAATATAGATGACCAGACAAGGGAGGTTAAAAAGAGAGCCTTTTTGTAATTGAGATGAAGAGGTATAAAATTTACTTCTTCGTACCTAGCAACAAGGTTGATGTTGACTTCTTTATTTTCATACTTTTGTAACGGCGACATCTTCTATCAATCTTAGTAAGATAATATCTGCTTCCTTGAGATTCTTAACTTGATCCTTTATCAATATTAAGAAGTTTTTCGATTGTTTCAAGCTTATTCCGACAGTATGACCCTTTTCTGAGACATAAGCTATGATGCTTTTAAAAACATCAGACTCATAGTATAATGATTGTGGATTGCTGACGAAGTAACATCTGAGTTTTCGAGATTTTAAAGTTACACGTTCGAAACCCAGCTCTTTAGCTTTCCATCTTATGCGCAAGCCATTGAATAATTCTCTTACAGATGGAGGAATCTTACCGAATCGATCTTTTAGTTTAATTCTGAATTCTGTCAATTCCTCTTCATTTTTAATGGCATTCATCTCTGTATAAAGATTGAGTCTTTCTTGTATGACATTAATGTAGTTATCTGGAATGAGCATCTCTATATCGGTTTCTATTTCTACATCTCGGACATAAGACTTCTGCTTTTCTATGTCTTCTTTAAACACCTCCTTGAACTCTGTTTCTTTTAAGTCTAGAATGGCTTCCTCGAGGATTTTCTGATAAGTGTCGAATCCGATGTCGGCAATAAACCCACTCTGTTCTCCGCCGAGTAAATTTCCTGCTCCTCTGATGTCTAGATCTTTCATTGCAATCTGAAACCCACTTCCTAGATCTGAAAATTCTTCTAGTGTCTGTAATCGTTTTCTCGCCTCAGGAGTAAGTACAGAAAGTGGCGGAGCGAATAGATAACAGAAGGCCTTTCGATTAGATCTACCGACTCTTCCTCTTAATTGATGTAGATCACTTAATCCGAAGTGGTGGGCATTGTTTATTATAATTGTATTGGCATTAGGGATGTCAAGACCAGTCTCTATAATATTAGTACAGACAAGTACATCGAATTTCCCATCAATAAAATCTATTAATGTTCTTTCTAAGTCCTTAGATTCTAATTGGCCATGAGCCATCTCCATGTCTAGATCGGGGCATAATTTTTTCAACATTACCCGCATATCCGGGAGAGATTTTACTCTATTGTGTACAAAGAAAACTTGCCCTCCACGATTGATTTCATAATAGATGGCTTCTTTAATCAATTCGTCATTGATGATTCTTCGTTCAGTATGTATGGGTTGCCGGTTAGGCGGAGGTGTTCTGATTATAGAAAGGTCTCTGGCTGCCATCAGAGAAAATTGTAAAGTCCTAGGTATAGGTGTGGCTGTAAGGGTAAGGGTATCGACATTAACTTTAAGGTTTCTCAATTTTTCCTTAGCAGCTACACCGAATTTCTGTTCTTCATCTATTACAAGGAGGCCGAGATCTTTAAAACGTATGTCTTTATTGAGGATAGCGTGTGTACCTATTACAATATCAATTTCTCCTTCTCCCAGTTTCTTAAAAATCTCTTTCTTTTCCTTCGTACTGCGAAAGCGATTGATATAATCTATCCTCAATTCGAATTCTTGCAGCCTTTCGGTAAATGTCTTGTAGTGTTGTAAAGCAAGAATAGTTGTAGGAACGAGTATGGCTACTTGTTTTCCTCCTACAACGGCTTTAAATGCAGCTCTGATGGCTATCTCTGTTTTACCGAATCCTACATCACCACAGATCAATCTATCCATAGGGTGCGGTTTCTGCATGTCCTCCTTAACGGAAATGGTTGCCGATTCCTGGTCCGGAGTGTCTTCATATATGAATGAAGCCTCGAGTTCATTCTGTAAGTATCCGTCTGGTTGAAAAGCATACCCTTCCGAAGCTTTACGCTTAGCGTAGAGCGCTATTAACTCTTTGGCAATGTCCTTGATTTTTTTCTTAGTCCTGGACTTTGTTCTTTTCCATACATCACTTCCCAGCTTGTGCAACTTAGGAACATTCCCATCCTTTCCGGAGTACTTAGAAATTTTATGAAGGGAGTTGATGCTTACATAAAGTACATCATTTCCCTGATAGAATAATCTTATGGATTCTTGGACATGGCCGTTGATATCTATTTTTTCTAGACCAGAATACCTGCCTAATCCATGGTCGATATGTGTAACGAAATCTCCAGGTTTTAACTCGCGCAACATCTGAAGGCTCAGCGCTTGTTCTTTGGTAAACCCTTTGCGTAAGCGATATCTATGAAAACGATTAAAAATCTGGTGATCTGTATACAAGGCAACCTTAAGATCTAAATCTATAAATCCTGCATGTATGCTTTTTATTATCGGGTGGAATTCTACATCGGCATCTAGATCTTCGAATATTGAATAGAAACGTTCTACCTGGCGCTTGTTATCTGTAAAAAGGAAATTTTCGATTCCTTTTTCCTTATTCCGATTGAAATCTTCTATAAGCAGCGAAAAGTTTTTGTTAAATGGTGGCTGACTCTTAGAGTTGAATGCTATATGACTTTCTTTAGGGATTTTAAGCTTTCCGTCGTGGACCAGCAGGACATCTAGGTTTCCGATATCTTCAATTACATCCCTCGGGTATATAAAGGCTCTATTATCCAGAATTTTAGTTATTTCTTCATTGTCCTTGAGGGTAACAGAGGCGTGAAAATCTTTAGCCTTATCGAAACAAGATTGTAAGCGGTCTAGTAGAAAATCGAAATCTTCAATCCAGACCGAGACGTTATTCCTAAAAACACTGAATAATGAAACTTTCTCTTCCTGCTTGAACTTGCTCTTAATGTTAGGAATAATAGAAACCTTGCGGATCTGCTTTATTGACAATTGATTAGACGGATCGAATGTCCGAATCGTTTCTACTTCTAAGTCGAAGAGTTCAATTCTGTAAGGCCATTCATTGCCAAATGAGAAAATATCAATGATGCCTCCACGTATCGAAAACTGACCAGGTTCATAGACGAAATCTACACGCTCGAAACCATATTCTACCAGTAATTCGATGGCTGTATCTACGTCTACATTCTCACCTACCGTGAGGGTTATTTTTTCTTTTTCAAGTAATTGTGGGTCGACAACTTTCTCGAAGAGTGCTTCGGGATAGGTAATTACCAGTTCTCCCTGTCCTTCTTTATTGTAAATCTTATTGACTGCTTCTGTTCTCTGAAGAATATTGTTGGAATTAATTTCCTCGTAGAAACCAGGACGCTTAAATGAGTCAGGAAAGAAGTGGATGTTTTTTTCTTCAACTATATTCTGGATAGAATTGAGGAAGTAAGCTGCTTCCTCTTTATCGCGAGCGATGTATAGGTGGGACTTCTCTGTTGATCTGGCAACAGCTGTAAGTATAAAGCACAATTGTGAGCCTACAACTCCAGTCAGTTTAGACCTTACAGGAGTTTCTGCCGAGATGAGATCAGATATCTTAAGGACTTGTGGGGATTTCAGGTATAGATCCACCAATCGCTGCATGTTACCCACAGATACTAAGTTTTAATGATGAAGCGCACTCCAGTATTTCTGCCTACATCTGAAGGTTGCATAACAGTAGCCTTCTTATATCCAGTTCTTAGCTTTAACGAACGCTGTGAATAAAAAGGGTAAGGTTACCCAGAACCATTCTGGAAGGAACATAAGGAAGGCAAAACATGCTACCAATGAAATGAAAAATAGTAGCCAGTATGTTTTCGAATTTTCCGTAGTAGTTGCCATATCTTGTTTGTCTTAATTTAGAGGGGCAAAAATAAGAAACAATCTACATAAAGCAGGAATCCTGATCATAATACTTATGCTATATTCGCTGCATGTGACTTTCTAGGTCATTCTAGATGCAGATATATGAGGAATAAAGAAGAATTCTGTGGTAAAATTATACTCTTCGGAGAGTACACTGTCATTGTTGATGGAAGGACACTTGCTATACCGAGTCGTAA
Organism: uncultured Saprospiraceae bacterium; assembly: GCA_938044055.1. Taxonomy (GTDB): domain Bacteria; phylum Bacteroidota; class Bacteroidia; order Chitinophagales; family Saprospiraceae; genus JABDLO01. Next base: position 15,360 of record CALIQO010000216.1, on the reverse strand, counting down.
TTATGCGGGTATCTGGAAGCACAATGTGGATAATTCGATTGATTTATTACCATACTTCAATTTTTTAAAAGAGAATCTCAGCGATTATCTTGATGTTACCAGAATACTACAGGACCACAAGAAAGGCCTCTCGTTCGTCTCTGATATACCGATGGGATATGGTCTGGGGAGCAGTGGAGCACTTGTTGCTGCTACCTACGGAAGGTATCGACTTACTAATGGTGGAAGTATAGAAAAGTTAAGAAAAATTCTGGGGACCATGGAATCATACTTTCACGGTCAGTCTTCAGGTACAGATCCACTGGTGTCGTATATGGGTGTGCCATTACTTATGGAAAAGAATAAAATAAGGGAGGAAAATATTTCAGAAGAAACCTTGGCATCATTCCGATTGATTGATTCTAAAATAGCTAGGCAATCCGAACCGCAGGTATTGCGGTTTATAGAATTAATGAAAAATGAAACTTATAAAGCGCAACTAGCGGCGTACCAGACTATGGTTTCTATTGCAATAGCTGCTGTCCTTAATAATGATAATAAACAATTAGAATCAAGTATGCGTGACATATCAATGGCGCAGTTGGAATTGTTTCATGAAATGATACCTGAGGGTATCCTAGAACTGTGGGAAGAAGGGCTTGACAAGGGCGCTTATTCGATGAAATTATGTGGTGCAGGAGGAGGAGGAATGTTTCTCTTATATCTCCATGGAAGTGAGGAAGGACTTAAGGATTTTCCTTATTCGATTTCATACTTATGATAATCAAGAAGATCGGCGTGTGTCTCAGAAACACCTAGTACATCCTTATCTTTAATCCTGTCTTCGTCTACGTAAGCTTCAAGATGGATATCTAACATTCCATTTCTTATCAGCTCGTTTTTAATTGCTCTCGCTGAGAAGTAATCTTGGAATATTCCTACCGTATAGACGTACTCATTAGAATTACCATCCTTCTGGACCATAATATCCTTGTACTTAAAAACTGTCTCGTTGTCATACAACTGCTTTACTCTGGCAACTTCTATGCGATAACTCAAGCCAGAAGATTTTTCTTGATATTCAGGGAATGAGGGATCCTTAAGATATTCCGCAATTACTGGGTAGGTGTAACTAACAATTAATCCGTTTTCTGGGAGATTACTCAGTAGAACATCGACGCGCTGATTGTTTTTCTTAGAAACAGTTGAGCCTAATTGCTTAGCTATGGGATAAGATGATCCCACTCCCTTAAGTTGTATTCTCGATGGATCTATACCGTTATCATAAAAATACTTAGCAATGACTTCCGCTCTCTTGATGGAAAAATACAATTCATATGATCTTGATCCTTCATTCAGAGAACTACCGGTAAGGGTCATTCTAAGTTCTGGATAAATGATCATCATATCCAGAATGTTTTTAAGATTGTTAAGATTGGTCGGTGTAAGAAGATTATCTGTACTGTTATAGAATAAAGGAGAAACTACAATTTCTCTTTCTATTATTGAAGTTTCTTTTGCTGCTTCTATAGAAGGCTCAATGAACTCTTCTGTCGCCTCTGCAACTGTTGTTGTGTCTGTACTTTCTTCAGGAATTGTATATCCGGCAAGGTCTACAGGATTGTCTAAAAAAGGAATTGTAGAACTATAACTTGCCTGTTCTTCTACTTGGTTTTTAAGGTAAGCTACGAAGATGTCATAACCACCTATTGATTCTTTTCTATTAGAATATAGGACTGCTGATCTTCCATCTTGATTGAGTTTAAAGCCTAGATCATCAGCCGGACTAGAGATGGGCAAGCCTATGTTTTTAGCACCTTCCCATCTTGCTCTTTCAATCCCATAGAACGCATAAAATATATCATAACCACCTAAGGATTCTTTTCTATTGCTAGAAAAATAAATGATGTTTCCGCTATTGACTAGAAAAGGGGTTCTTTCATCGTACGCAGAATTAACAGAAGGACCTAGGTTTTCAGGCTCGATCCATATTCCATTTCTTTTCTGAGTGATATAAATATCTAAGCCTCCATAGCCGCCTTTTCGTTTACTAGAAAACAAGAAAGTAGAGTCATTAACAAAGAAAACATCTTGATCTCCCAGGGACCCATTAGCTGGAGATGATAATCCTTGAGGATAAGAATTGACATCCACCGTAAATGTATCTGACAATATAGAAGAGGGTTGTTCACCACCTTCTTTCAAGAAGAATAGCACTCGTCCATTATCGGTAAAACTCTGAATGACATCGTTTCTAGAAGAATTGAGCAATGGAGGAACTCCTGTAGATGGTGTCCAATTACCATTTATATTTTCTACCGTATAGATATCGTGGTAATGGTTGCCATAGGTGTTGTCTTTTAAACCTTTTTTATTTCTCATGCCTCCAGTGCTTCCAGGACGATTAGAAGAGAAATAATATTTATCAGCATAGTTGGGGCTCGGAATGGGAGAGATCTCATCCTGGATTGTATTGACGCTAGACCCCAGATTTTCAACGAAACCTTGTTGGTCTCGATAAGGTGATTTCAGGGCGTAGGCACATTTTTTTATTTCGTCTATAATTTCTCTCCTTTCTGGATCTTTCTTAGACAACTCATTAAGGTATAATTTAAAAGCTCTTGAAGCTAAGACGAATTCTCCTTTTTTCTGATGAGATCTTCCTAGGTAGTAAAGCACTGTTTTATCCTCCTTCCCTTTTTCATATGAGGTAGTCAGGTCGGCTACAGCTTCATCTAGACGGTTGAGAAAATACATAGTTACCCCTCTGAAATAGAAGTAGTCTTTGTCTTTCTTTTTTCGTGTTTCTATCGATGAGAGGGCATCTGTGAAACGATCATTTTTAATCAGTTTAATGATGTGATTGTCACTCTTAGATTGTGCGGATACAGCTTGTGGTCCCCATAAGGAGGCTATAAAAATCAGAAATAGTAATATTCTCATCATTTATAAGACTTTATATCGATCGATCTGCGTCAAATGCTTCTAAGTTATCGGCTACTTTTCTCAAGAAAGAGCCACCTAAGAAACCATCTACAACACGGTGATCATACGATAAAGATAAAAACATCATGGATCTTATGCCTATAACATCGCCTTCACTTGTTTCTATGACTACAGGTTTCTTCTTTATAGCTCCTGCCGCCATGATGGCCACCTGGGGTTGATTGATAATAGGCGTGCCCATCAGATTACCGAAAGTACCTACATTAGTCAACGTAAAAGTGCCCCCCTGAATTTCATCAGGCTTCAGAGCATTTTTTCTAGCTCTACCAGCAAGGTCATTAACTTGCTTAGTAAGTCCTACTAAACTGAGGTGGTCGGCATTTTTTATAACAGGCACAATAAGGTTGCCACTAGGTAGTGCTGCAGCCATACCTACATTGATGTTTTTCTTTACGATAATATTGCTGCCGTCGACGGTAACATTAACCATAGGGAATTCCTGAATGGCTTGCGTGACAGCCTCTATGAAAATAGGCGTATAAGTAATTTTTTCACCATATTTCTGCTGGAAGTTCCCTTTTATCTTATTTCTCCAGTTAACTATTTTAGTAACATCAGCCTCTACGAATGAAGTTACATGAGGAGATGTATGCTTACTCATAACCATGTGGTCGGCAATCAGTTTCCTCATTCTATCCATGGCCACTATTTCATCACCTGTGGCAGGTTTTACAACCTTAGGCGCAGCATCCACGGAAGGCATAACCGTTTTACTGAGAGGCATAGCTTGAGTCTGAGCACCAGAATTTCTATGAGCCATATAGTTGAGAATATCTTTCTTATTGACCCTTCCTTGTGAACCTGTTCCTGAGATGGTATTGAGTTCAGCCATGGAGATGCCTTCTTTCTTAGCAATATTCCGAACTAAAGGCGAATAAAATCTTGTGCTTTCTGCTTCAGTCATTACTGCAGTCTGGGTGTCTGGAACCATTGCTTTTCCTGGTAAAGGAACTTTAGCGGTTACGGCTTCTTCTTGTGGAGCAACAGCGGGTGCAGATTCTTGTACCGCAGGACTTGGAAGAGGTTCTGTATCTTCTCCTTCTGTAATGAGTACAGCTATAGGCGTACCGACAGCAACTACATCATCTTTCTTGAATAGAATCTCTCCGATGACACCTTCTACTGGAGAAGGTATTTCACTGTCTACCTTGTCCGTTGCTATTTCTAGTATGGTTTCATCGAGTTCTACTTTATCGCCCACTTTTTTATTCCATGAGATGATGGTAGCTTCCATGATACTCTCGCCCATCTTGGGCATTATCAAATCAATTTTTGCCATATTGCTTTTGTTCTTTCATTTTAGGTTAGGGTAATAACACAATTTTCTTCCTTAAGGTGAAAAAGGGTGTTATCTGAATAGGGTAGGGCAAAATTACGGGTTTTCTTTCCCTATTAAAAATTTTCTCAATAGATTAAGTGCATATGTTCCAGAATACGTAATGTTTCTTACTCTATCCTTCCCTGATTTTAACAAAAAGGAGTGTTGCACATTTTTATCACCGTAAGCGATCCAGACCGTTCCTACGGGTTTTTCTGAAGTTCCACCGCCTGGTCCAGCGATTCCTGTAATGGCAATTGCTGCATCTACATCTAATCGATCTAATACACCCTTGAGCATTTCTATGGCTGTTTCTGCAGAAACTGCTCCGTAATTATCAAGCGTAGATTGTTTTACACCAAGCAACTTCTTTTTCAGCTCGTAACTATATGCTACGATGCCACCTTCGAAGTAACTTGAGCTTCCTGGAACTTGCACGATTCTGTAAGCGATGTTTCCACCTGTACAGCTTTCCGCAAGGCCTAGTTTCCACCCATACTCGAGGCACAGACGTCCGATAACAGTTTCTAAGGTATCTTCATCATAACCAAACACAAGGTCCCCAAGCCGCGCACTTATTTTCTCTACATAATGATCCAATGCTTTTGCCTTTTCTATGTGTTCTCCTGAAGCGGTTATTCTTAGACGGACTTGACCCAGACTAGGTAGAAAAGCAATGGACATGAAATCAGGGAAGTCATCTAAAATGTCTTCAATCTTAGCTGATATCCTTGATTCACCTTCACCGACAGTTTTTATTGTTCTGAAGACAAGATCGTTCTCAGGTAGCAGTTCAGCAATCTGATCAGCGACACCATTTTCCATAATGTATTTCATCTCGTACGGTACACCTGGCATGCTTACAATGGTGGTGTTTTTCACCTCAAACAACATGCCTGGAGCTGTTCCCATCTTATTGTGTAAGATGGTAATACCTGCGGGCATATAACATTGATTCTTGTGCTCGGGTGTGGTTGATCTTCCCCATCGCGCAAATATTTTACAGATTCTATCCCAAGTAGGTTCATGAAACTCCATGCCTACTCCCAAATAATCTGCAATCGTTTTTTTCGTAATGTCATCTCGGGTAGGCCCCAGACCGCCAGTCATAAGTATGAGATCTGTATCATCCTTGAGTTGATTTATGGCATATCTTATTTCTTGTGCATCATCACTTACAGTGATTTTCCTAGATACATGGATTCCTTTATCCACTAGAAATTGCCCCATCCAAGCGGAGTTAGAATCTATAACCTGACCGATTAACAATTCATCTCCTATGGTAATTATTCCTGCTTTCATCCTTAATTAATGATCATTTTTATTTCATGTAATGCGTATCCATGTACACCATTGTTTTTTTCTATCATTAGTTTTCCTCTACTATCTATCCCTCTTATGATTCCCTTGAAGTATAACCCTTCAGACTGAAACTGAGCTTCCTCATCACACTTGTAGAGCTTTTCGATGTATGCATAAGATATCTTCTTGTAGTTACCTTGTCTTAGTTCTGCGTACCAGAAATCTAAGTAAGTAGATATCCGAGAGATAACTTCCTGAATAGAAAATTGTTTTCTAGATTCAATCTTAAGTGAAGTCGGATTAGTCAATGATTCTGGATACACTTCTTGGTTTACATTCAAGCCTATACCTAGAACGGTATGTTGAATTGTTTTTCCTCCTAGTATGTTCTGGATGAGTATACCACAAGTTTTATTATCTCCTATGTAGACATCGTTGGGCCATTTTACTTTAACATCGACCTTCATGTATTCATTGATAACATCTATAATGGCAAGAGAAGCTATTTTGTTGAGAAAGAATTGCTTTTCTAGTGCAAGAAAAGCAGGCTTAAGTATAACAGACATGTATACGTTTTCTGTAGACTTTCCTTCCCAGGATTTACTCATCTGGCCTCTGCCCGAACTCTGGTAATCTGCTTGTATCACGGTTCCTTCTTTTACATCACCTTCGCCTATTAATTGCAGCGCATAAGTATTGGTAGAATCTATCGTGTCGAAATGATGTATTTTATTTCCTATCATGATAAAAAATGGAATGATTTCAATAGAATGATTGTTATCTAAACTTAAGGAAGAATCAATAAGTTGTTAACTTTGATTCTGATAGAGTCTTTTTATTTGACGAAAGGCGGCTAAATCTTGTAAACATAAAGAAAACGACGATTTGAAGAAAAACAATGCAGCCATATCCGCATCCGCTGAAGCTACCCATGAATTGAATGATCTGATAATAGATGCGATCCAAGATATAAAAGGAAAGAACATCATCAAGCTCGATCTTACTTCCTTAGATGACGCACCTGCTGATTATTTTATCGTCTGCGAAGGAGAATCTAATACGCAGATTCAATCCATTTCTAGTAATGTTATGAGGCGGGCACGAAATGAATTAGGTATAAGAGCTTCACATTCTGAGGGAGATAAAGGATCTAAATGGGTTTTGGTCGATTTTTTTGACACGATTGTACATGTATTCTATCCTCAGACCAGGGCTTTTTACGATATTGAAGATCTATGGAGTGATGCTCAATCTACAGAATATCAGAATTTATAGACGAAGTAGAGAACGTTCCTATGGGTAGAACGTTGTATTAATTCATGTATTAGAAGTACTTTTGTAGAAATAACAATAAGTGTAGTAAGAAGAATTGTAGAATCTTCTGCCTAAAATAAGTAATAAACTTAATGGAAAATAAAGATAATAAGCCGAAGAAAATCAATTTCAATTCTTACTGGATTTATGGCATCATTATCCTTGCAATTTTTGCTATAAACTTTTCTGTATCTCTGACTACTAAGAACGAAGAGATCACTATGAAGCGTCTGGAAGATATGGCCAGAGCAGGAGAGATAGATAGCCTTGTAATTGTCAATGATACGAGAGAAGGATATGTCTATATAAGAAAGGAAATTCTGGAAGATAAATACCCCGACAAGAAACCCAATCGGTTCAATGTTAATCAACCACAGTTTTCATTTACCATAGGAAGTCTGGAATCGTTCCAAGATCAGATGATACGCCTGCAATCAGAGGGGGTAGATATAGATCCATATTATGATAACAGAACCAACTGGCTGGCCCCACTTATGGGTTGGCTGATTCCGTTCTTTATAATTATTGCACTGTGGTTGTTCGTCATGAGGCGTATGAGCGGCGGCGGCGGTGGACCTGGCGGTCAGATTTTCAGCATCGGCAAGAGTAAAGCCACTCTATTCGATAAGAATACCAAGGTCAATGTAACATTTGCAGATGTAGCAGGACTTGATGAAGCGAAAGAAGAAGTAATGGAGGTCGTAGACTTTCTTAAAAACCCTAAAAAATATACTTCTCTAGGAGGTAAAATCCCTAAAGGAGTCCTACTTGTAGGCCCTCCTGGAACGGGTAAGACACTACTTGCTAAAGCTGTTGCCGGTGAAGCAGGCGTACCTTTCTTTTCAATATCAGGTTCTGATTTTGTAGAGATGTTCGTCGGAGTAGGAGCATCTAGAGTAAGAGACTTGTTTAAGCAAGCAAGAGAGAAAGCACCGTGTATAATATTCATAGATGAGATCGATGCCATCGGCAGAGCCAGAGGAAGAGGCCAGATGCAAGGAGGAAACGATGAGCGTGAAAATACGCTTAACCAATTATTAGTGGAGATGGATGGCTTCAGCACAGACAAAGGGGTGATTCTGATGGCGGCGACCAATAGACATGACATCTTAGACAGAGCACTTATGAGACCTGGACGATTCGATCGACAGATCGGAATCGACCCACCTGATCTAAAAGGTAGAGAGGCCATCTTTAAAGTACACCTTAAGAATATCAAAACCAATCCTAATATCAGTTCAGTAGTTCTTGCTGAAATGACACCAGGATTCGCTGGTGCCGATATTGCCAATATATGTAATGAAGCAGCCCTAGTGGCCGCAAGACGAAATAAAACGGAAATTGATCTTGATGATTTCAATTACGCACTAGATAGGGTGATCGGTGGACTTGAAAAAAAGAACAAATTGATTTCTCCCCAAGAGAAAGAAATCATTGCTTATCATGAAGCAGGTCATGCCATCTGTGGATGGTTCCTAGAACATGCTAGCCCTCTGGTGAAGGTAACCATAGTACCTAGAGGAATAGGAACACTTGGTTATGCGCAATATCTTCCTAAGGAAGAGTATATAACTAGAACAGAGGCTCTCCTAGATAGGATGTGTATGACCATGGGTGGAAGAGCAGCTGAGAAGATCGTATTTAATAAAATATCTACAGGAGCGCAGAGTGATCTAGATCAAGTTACTAAGATGGCATACAGTATGGTTGCTATTTATGGAATGAATGAGAAAGTAGGTAATGTCTCATTCTACGGAATGAGCCAAGACAACTTTAATAAACCTTATTCTGATGATACGGCTTCTATGATAGATAAAGAAGTCAGAGAACTTGCCGATAGTCAATATGTCCGAGCACAAGAACTGCTTAAAGAAAAAAGAACTGAGCTTAATATTCTAGCTCAGACTTTATTAGAAAAAGAAGTTCTATTAAAGTCAGATGTAGAGCGACTTGTAGGGCCTAGACCACATGTGGAACCTACGCTAGAGTTTCCTGCACAGCATTCTGATAATGGTGAAGCAATTCCCGAGGAATAAAGTTTATACTTGTAAGTATGTACGGTAGGGTAATAGCCCATTGATTTATTTTTATTAGTCTTGCACCATCAACGGATAGACTGCCATATGTCCCTAGGGAAGAATACAATTAAAAAATTATTTCTACTTAAAGTTAAGTTTGCCAGCTCGTCCCTGGTAGCTACGATAGCGGATTACTTAATCTATCTATCGCTAGTAAATCGAGTTTTTATCCCAGAGATTAGTCAAGTTATTTCCGCAGGAACAGGAATGCTTATTAATTTTGGCTTACAGAAAAGATACATTTTTCAATTAAATAGAAAACTTAAAACAGCCTTTCTCATCAGTGTGCTTACTTCAATAATAGGACTAGTCATCGGAGTCGGGCTTATATCATTACTCAATAGACATACATGGTTACATGAACATCAGATTGTAACTAAGCTGGTGGTGACTGGTATCATTTTCTTCTATAACTTTTACTTGAAGAGATTTGCCTTCGAAAAGAAATTTTTATAACGTGAAAAGTAAGATTACACTTGAATTTATATGGTGGATAATTACAGCAGTAGTTGTGTGCTTAATTATGTTGCCTATATATTCCAGTGTAGGAATGGAATACCCATTTTATACTTCTAACATAATATTCATCATCATATTCTTAACCCTTACACGGTATATTTTTCTTCTAAGATATACCCCTTTTGGTTGGAATAAGAAAGTTAAAGCCGTCCTGGTTTTTCTACCTATTCCATTGATTTTTTATTTTCTAGATGCCATGTATGATTTTCAGAGATTCTTAGATGAGGACGGGGTCAATAGTATATTAACTTCCTTGACTGCAGAAGAACAGAGCAGCCTCGGAAGGTATATCAGATATGAAAAAATGTTTTTCGGAACAGCAGGTTTTATTACTGTAGTAATGTTTCCCATAAGGATGATAGTATCCTTGTGGAGACAGAAGAATAGAAACTCTGTATAAGGATTGTCATACTGATTGAAACAACCTATCTTCAACTATCATTAGACACAGAAACTACTCCTATGAGTCAGATAAAAGAATTTAACGATTATAGAGAAAAAATGAATGAGCGCATCCTCAGTCAAGATAACAAGGTGCTCAAGAGATTCTTTAGTTTGGATCACCAGACTTATGCTGAAGGTGCACTATCCCTTAAAGTTAAAGAATTGCTCGGGCTAGTATCTTCTATGGTACTCAGGTGCGACGATTGTATAAAATATCATCTAGGGACTTGTCATGAAGTAGGTGTTACAACGGAAGAAGTGTATGAGGTTTTTTCAATAGCTAATCTTGTAGGCGGATCTATCTGTATTCCACATACGAGAAGAGCAGCGGAATACTGGGACGAACTATCTGCCCAGGAGCAGTCGTAGATAACTGAGCACCTGCTGATGCAATTTTTTACCATTGATTCCAGAGAGCAGGATGTTTTTTCGCAAGGAAACCTGGATCGAAGACATATTTAATTTTTGTTTTTCAGCTTTTCTTACCCATTCTACCTCATAGAGAAATCCACTTACTTTGGAAGCCTTAATGGCATCAATACCTCTACCGCTTACGCCTTTAATTCCTGCCTGCGTGTCTGGATACTTCATTCTCAATAACCATTTATTAAAGAATATCAGGGATTTAGATATCCATTTTCTACTTTGAGGAATACTGACGAAATAATGAGGTTTTCTGATTCCGACGACCACCTCTCTTCCTGCAGATAATTCCTGTACAACCTTCAACATGTCGCCTTCTACATACGGTATATCTATATCGGTTATCAATACAAGATCCATCTCAGCATGTTGTAGGGCTGTTCTTATGGCCGCTCCTTTTCCTCTGTTCTCATCGTGTGTGATGATCTGCAGCGGTAGGGAATGAGAATTCCAGATTAAAGGCTTTCCTCCATCATTAACCAGGGTTATGGAAACTCCATACTTTTCTTTTAATATGTCGTATACCGGTTGCAGTCTCTCTGTAAGTCGATCTTGCCAGCCAGGCTCTGGATTATAAGCAGGAAGGATGATATGTAGGGATGCATCAATCATCTTCATCTCTTATTAATTCAGCAGATACATAGTCAGCCATATGCTTGCCCTTCCGCGTAAGTACAATACGGTTATCAGGGTTGCTAACCAGTCCATCTCTAAGAAGAGCAGGGATGTGCTTTCGCAAATGTTCTTTTTCCTTTTCCTTAAATCCGTCTATATCGATTCCCCACATGGTGCGTAACTGAGTCATCACTTTTTCATTGAATAGATTGGTTTCTGACAACAATTCTGATTCATAAGGAAGGGTGCCTGATTCTATGCTGCTTAGGTATTTAACATTATGAGCAACATTCCATTTTCTTTCTAGACCATTGTATGAATGTGCAGAAGGACCGATTCCTAAGTAAGACACATGCTTCCAGTAGTTGCCATTGTGTAAGGCATATTTTCCATCCCTAGCCCAACTAGAGATTTCATAATGTTCGTATCCTTGAGTTTCCATCTTGTCCATGAGGTAATCATATTGTTCGATGGATTTTTCCGGATCGGGAGGGAGGGTTTTCTTGGTTTTAATATGATGGTGCAGGGCCGTCCCTTCCTCCACTGTAAGACAGTATGCAGAAAGGTGATCTATGTTATAATTGAGAAAGATATCTACATTTTCTTCCCACATTTCTTGTGTCGTAGTTGGAGAGCCATAGATTAGATCAATACTGATATCGAAATCTCCTCTTCTTGCAAGAAGATCAAGAGATTTTCTAGCAATGACTGCATCGTGGCTGCGATTCATAGGGATAAGATCTTCATTATGGAAGGATTGCACACCCATGCTGAGTCTGTTTATTCCAGCTTCAGCCCAGAAATCTAATCTTTCGGAATGGATATCTTCAGCATTTGCCTCAAGGGTGATTTCTATTTCTTCTTTCCAGTTATAGATGGAACGTAATCTATCCATTATAAGAAACAGTTCTTCTTTATTAAGGATACTCGGTGTGCCTCCACCGAAGTATATGCTGCTGATATTGTTGTCCGATAAGTAGCCTTCTGTCATCTCTATTTCTGTACAGATTGCCTGGATCATAGGGTCTCGAGCATTAAGAGAAGTAGAAAAGTGGAAATTACAATAATGACAAGCTTTTCTGCAGAAAGGGATATGTACATATATTCCTCCCATTAATCCTTAATTTCTGTAGCTACTTTCATCGATTCCTTTATTATTGAATGTAAGGTCCCACATATGCCATATGATTTCATATCACTTTATACCTTTATGTCGTTACACAAAGGTAGATGAACTATCGCATACTATGGTTATGGGTTATAATTACTTTCTTGACTTCCCAGATAGGAGCACAAGAAGCTTATACTATTTCCTGGGAACAGAAAGACTCTAGTGAGGTAACAGAGGACTGGACCACAGTTATTCCTTCCGTAATTGACTCTTCACAAGTGTTATTCTACGCGGACTCTCTTACCCGTCATTTTAGAAATAAGGGATATCTAATTTTTAATGTAGATAGCATAGAACAAGTAGATTCAAGTTTTCTTTTTCATGTCTATGCGGGAGAACTTTACAATCTTGATAAGTTACACATCGATTCTAAGGACCGTCCCATTCTAGAAGGAAGTGGTATTCTGAATTCACAATGGTCGACTAAGGTGCTCAATGCTTCTGCCATTGCAGAAATTAAGGAAAAGGTTTCTTCTCATCTTGCAGAGAGAGGATATCCATTTGCCCAGATAAGTATAGACTCACTTACAGTCGACAGGAACAAGCTTGCTTCACGATTGGTCGTTGAGAAAAATGCCCTTATAACCTATGATTCAATTACGATACTAGGAACCGCTCAGGTTTCTAAGAATTTCTTGCATAGGTACTTACAGGTAGAAAAAGGAAAGGCATATAATCACCGCCAGATCTTGACAATGAAAAACAAGATCCGCGATCTTTCATTTGTAAAATTCAGAGAGGACCCCAGGATTACTTTTGTGAATGAGAAAGCTTTTTTTCAGTTGCCACTGGATGGAGAGAATGCGAGCCGTTTTGACTTTATTATAGGGGTGCTTCCGCTGACAGTAGATGGTAATCAGACCTTTACAGTCACGGGTGATTTCACTGGAGAATTCGTCAATAAACTGGGGAATGGAGAATCGTTTTTCGTTCAGTATAAGCGACTGAGGCCAGAAACTCAAGACTTAAATTTATCATTCAATTACCCTTTCATATTGGGACAAGCTTTTGGCCTAGATGGCAGTTTCCAGTTGTTTAGAAACACCAGCAATTTCCTTGAGCTTAATGCAACTACCGGTATCCAGTACTTTATTTCTGGAAACAGTTATCTCAAGGCTTCGTGGGAATTTCATTCTTCGACTCTGGTGGAGATAGATACAACTTCTCTGCTTTCAAGTAAAAGGCTTCCAGCTCAATTAGATGTAAGTACAGTGGGAGGCGGAATCACTTATGGATGGGATCGACTGGATTATAAATTTAATCCGCGAAAAGGGTGGTCCATATGGACTAGAGTTACAGCAGGGCAGAAACGTATCCGACCTAATCTCACCATCGTATCCTTGTCCTCCGATGATGTAGATTTTTCAATGGCCTATGATACTTTACAACTTAGAAGTTTTCAGACTGAAATATCAATGCAACTGGATTACTACATTCCGTTCCAGAACTGGGCCACATTCCACCTTTCTAATCGGTCGGCATATAAGTATAATGAAGTAACGATATTCGATAATGAATTCTATCGATTAGGAGGGAATCGACTCTTGCGTGGATTCAATGAAGAGACTGTTTTTTCTCCAGCCTATTCTGTCTTTACTGGAGAGTTTAGAATTATTCTAGATCGATTGTCATACATCACACTACCCTTTATAGATTATGGATTGACTCAAGTCAGAGACGACAATGGGACATTGATATGGGACAGAGCTATGGGCGTAGGAATAGGTCTCAACTTCGGAACTCCGGCTGGGATTTTCAATATCTCTTTTGCAGCAGGAAGGCGATTGGGGTCTCCGCTTGCTTTTGATGACACCAAGATTCATTTCGGGTATGTCAACTTATTCTAATCAGAAGAAATTAATTACTTAGACCTTCCTTACACTACTGGCAATTATACGACTTCATCTATGAAAAGCGTTAATCAGTAAAAGCTTAAGTATGAAAGTTTCAATCGTTATTCTTCTGACTTTATTAAGTTGCGGATTATTTTCTCAATCCATAGAGCCTTGTGATATCTATACAATACAGACACAAGTGAAGGTAGATACATTTGTAATTCCCGATGCGATTTTTCTGGAAATAACTACGCTTGAAAAAGAAACATCAGATGAATTAGACAAATTAGAATCTAAGATATTATCGAAACTGAAATCTTTAAATATCAATACAGATGCGAATTTCAAGTACACAGATTTCGGGAGTAGAATTCAATCGAAATTTTTCGGAAAAGATATTAAGCAATCCAGAAAATATGAGTTGAGATTGAACGATGCTGATACAGCTGTAAAAGTTATTTCAGAATTAAATCAACTGAACGTAGGAAGAATCCAATTGTCCAGATTCAAGTATACACAAGAAGAAACCCTTAAGCGTAAACTCAGTGAAAAAGCCATCGTAAAAGCCAGAAATCAAGCCATAGCACTTACCCAGCCGATCGGTCAATCAATAGGTAGAGCCATCCATATTGTAGATAGAGGCAATGATGAAATAAATCAATTGGCAAATTCTTTTACTGGAATGAATCAAGATTATAGAAGTAGAGAGGAATCGAAAATTAAAGCTCCTCAGTTTAAAAAGATAAAATTCGTTAAGTCGTTGTATGTGGTATTCGAATTGAAATGAGTGGATCTTATTTCTTGAGGATTATTGTCAGCCCATCCCGCACTGGAAGCATAACTTGTTCTACACGTTCATCGTTTAATATCTTCTTATTGAATGCATCCATGATTTCTGTATCCTTGTCTTTCTGACTGTTTACAACCTTGCCGCTCCACAGAACATTGTCAACCAGTATGACACCTTCTGAGTTCAACTTATCGATGACAAGGTCGAAGTATAATCCATAGTCTTTCTTTCCGGCATCGATGTAGATCATGTCGTACAATTCGTCTAAGGTAGGAACAATCTCCTTAGCATCACCCCATAATTGTTGTATGGTTTCTGCCAATCCCGCTTGCGCAAAAAACTTTTCTGATATATGCTTCAACTCTACATTAGATTCAATAGTGGTCAAGCTTCCTCCAGGTGACAATCCTTGCGCGAGACAGATGGCAGCGTATCCAGTAAATGTTCCGATTTCAAGAATCTTATGTGGTTGTTTTATCTTAGAGATAATGTTAAAAAGTTGTCCTTGGAGTGGACCAGAAATCATCTGAGGAGATAAAGTCTTAAGGTGGGTTTCTCTTTCTAGC
>CALIQO010000215.1 GCA_938044055.1 uncultured Saprospiraceae bacterium | reverse complement strand
TTTTCTGTGCTTCAGCAACCTTATCATATAAATCTCCAGACCCCACAAATGCCATTTTCACATCCGCTTCATTAAGAATATAAGAATACTCTCCAGGACTGATCGTGGGATATAAAGGTACATTAATTACGCCGATCATCAAGGTAGCAAGATCTGTTATGTTCCATTCTGGTCGATTTTTATAAGAAGCCATAGCCACCTTGTCACCGGGCTTTATGCCTAAAGCCAGTAAGCCTCCTGCAAGTGCATATGCTTGATCTAATATTTCTTCTGTACTATAAAACTTCCATCCATCGCCTTCTTTTCTTCCTATTGATTTTTCTAAAGGGTGCTCTCGTTGTTGTTTTTCGATAAACTCGAATAATCTTGCCTTTTCCATTTACTTTTTTTGTTTCGTCACACGGAAAATAGCAATATTATTCTAACGATCAAGTATGAAATTCAATAATTAAATTTTGAAAATTAAGATTGTCGAATTACAATCTTCTGATCGATAAGGAAATGTGTGTTATTTTTTCTTAACAACGATTTCTTTAGCCGCTTTCATAGGAATGCTGACACACTTTTTCTCCATGTAGTTGACTACATCATTTAGTAGAGCTTGTGCCTCTTCGTCGAGCGTGTTAATCCTGTCTTTAAAAACGGCTTGTAAGGCTTTTTCTTTTACTTCTGCAACAGCGGATGGAACCGATTTCATTGCTTTCTCTATCTGTCTCTGTTGATAGATGGTGGTAAATTGCGAACGCTTATCTCTCAATATCTTTCTAGCATGTATAATCTCCCCTTTTCTTAATTCAAGGTTCTTCTGTGCCAGCTCTCTTAATTGTTCTACGTCTACGTAATTGACATCATACGCGCTGACAACTTCTCTTTCTACATTTCTAGGGACTGAAAGATCTATTATTAACTTCTCGTCTTGCTCTCCTCGGAGCAAGTGTCTGTATATTTTTTTATTGATTGTCGCAGCGTAAGAAGCGGTGCAGACAACTAATATATCGAAGCCCTTCTCGTAAGTAGATAAATCTTTAAGGTGATATGCTGGTGCATCCAGAATCTCGCTTATCTGATTGGCATTTTCTAAACTTCTATTAAATACTGCGGCAGATCTATATCCATGCTTGTCTAGAAACTTAGCAAGTTTAGTATTCGTCTCTCCTGCACCGACTATTAATATCCTAGAATCAAGAGGAAGATTTTTCTTTAGCAACTTCTGCATAGCTAGAGAAACAACTGATAGTGCTTTCTCTCCTATTTTCGTTTCTTCATATACTTGCTTAGCTGTCTGTACAGTGTACTTCTCTAGTAGTCTGAGATTGTCTCCGACTAATCCATTCTGTACACAACCGTTGTAAGCTTCTCTGAACTGCCGAAAAATTTCTCTCTCTCCTACGACCAGTGAATTGATAGAAGACGTTACTTCGAATATGTGGTTGATTGCATCTTGTCCACTGAAGACATTAACAACCTTATCGATTGCTTCAATCTGATGAGCACTTAGAGCTGGATTAATTGACCGAAAAAACAATTTCACCTTTTCGCTGGTCCATTCCTCATCTGAGTAATTTAAGAAGGTAATGCGATTACAGGTATTTAAGTAAACCAGTTCGTCGAGATTAAACTGTTCTTTAAGGACATGCAGTTTTTCATATACTTCACCCTTCGTCTCATGTGGCAAAACGAATTGACCCAGTTCATCAACGTTGAGATCGTTGTGGGTAATGGTGACTATATGGAAATCCGCAATCATTAGCTACAAAAATAAGACATCGATTGTCGAGTTTTGTCATATCTGTGTAATAATGGAAGATGATACGGCGATATATAGCTTGTACACATCCGCTTAATCTTGACCATCTCCTACCTTCATTTTCTCTGCATTTTCAGCAACCTGGAGCGCTTCTATTATTTCAGATATATCCCCACCTATAATCTTATCTAAGCTATACAGTGTAAGGTTAATCCGGTGATCGGTAACTCTATTCTGTGGATAATTATAGGTTCTTATCTTATCTGACCTATCTCCTGAACCTACGAGCGATTTTCGCTGAGCTTTCTGCTCATTGTAATTTTTCTGCCGCTGGGCATCCTGAATTTTTACATATAACCGTTGCAAGGCAATTTCTCTGTTCTTATGCTGTGATCTTGAATCGGTGCTTTCTGCAACAATTCCAGTAGGCAAATGAGTGAATCTTACACCTGATTCTGTTTTATTGACATGTTGTCCACCCGCTCCACTTGCACGGAATGTATCGGTTCTAAGTTCGTCCTTACGGATATCAATATCTTCTTCTTCGAACTTAGGCATAACAACAACCGTTGCAGCTGATGTATGAACCCTACCTTGAGATTCGGTTTTAGGAACCCGCTGAACTCGATGAGCTCCTGACTCAAACTTCAACACTCCGTATACATCTTGTCCATAGACTTCAAGAACCAGTTTATTGTAGCCTCCAGCACTGCCTTCATTAGCATCTATAACTTCCATTTTCCAGGATCTAGATTCAATAAATTTAGTATACATTCTATAAAGGTCTCCAGCAAAAATACTTGCTTCATCACCACCCGCACCAGATCGTATCTCTACTACAACATCTTTAGAGTCTTCTGGATCTTTAGGAATGAGTAAAACCTTGATTTCTTCTTCCATTTTTTCTCGCTGAGGCAATAACTCTTCCAGCTCCATGGATGCCATTTCCTTCATCTCAGGATCGCTGTCTTTAAGCATTTCCTGGGCATTTTCTATGTTTCCTAATAAGGAGGAATACACCTTAGACACTTCTACTATGGCTTGTAGATCTTTATATTCTTTATTGATCTTGGTGTATTGTTTCATGTCAGAAACTGTCTCTGGATCCGACAATTTCTCCTCCAGGTAATAAAAGCGCTCTTGTATGGCTTGTAATTTATCTATCATAACGGCTGCAAAAATACTACTTTTTTACACTCGCAAGATGACTGAACGGCAACAGTTATATATTCTTTCTAATTGCCTTCATCTGAGATCTGTACGATTTCATCGAGATTGTAGAACTCTGTACCCATATTTTATCGTTATTGGTATTGAATGAAGAAAGTAAATCTACATAATATCATAAGTTATATAAAGGGAAAAGCCCATTCTATAGGGGCGCAGACCTTATATAGTGTGTTTTTAATGTATCATGCATTTAACAGAGAAGAGACACCCTTCTGGGCTAAAAACATCATCCTTGCTTCCGTAGCTTATTTTCTTTCACCTTTTGATTCGATTCCAGATTTAACACCATTTTTTGGCTTTACAGATGATTTATCTGTTATAACATTTGGCCTGGTAACCATTGCTTGCTTTATCAATGATGAGGTAAAGACCAAAGCCAGGAAATCGCTAGGAAGCGTAATAAAAGACTATGATGCTCAATCCTTAGAGGATATTGACAAAAAGCTTTAGAAGCATTCCATTTGCCTTGAGCACATCCCTAATTCATAGTATATCTCGAAGCATCCATCTTTATAATTGCACACTAGGTATATTGTGATCCAATTGCAAAATTAAAATGTATATCTTTAGTGTAACCAACAAATTATGACCAATGAAAAATTTTTTCTTCCTTATTTTATCCTGTATGATTATGGCTTGTAACCAAGAAAAAGCAGATACATCTTTTACACCTCCATCCTATACCATAGATCAATTTTACAACAATGAACGTGTGACGGGTGGTAGTTTTTCTGACGATGGGAATAAGATATTAGCCTCCAGTAATAAAACTGGGATTTTTAATGTGATCGCTATGACTACCGATGGTAAAATGGTAGATACGCTTACCCATTCTAATGAAGAATCCATCTTCTCGATAGGTTATATTCCTGGAACTGAAGATTTTTTATTCAGTGCTGATAAGGGGGGTAATGAAATCTCTCACATCTATCGTCAATCTGCTGATGGGACGGTTACTGAGTTAACCCCTGGAGAAAACGAGAAAGCAGGATTCGCTGGCTGGGCAAGAGACCTTAAGCATTTTTATTATTCATCTAATGAAAGGGACCCTAATTTCTTTGACATGAAGAAGATGAATATTGATGACATGACAACTGAAGTCGTATATGAAAACACAGATGGTTTAGACATATCCTCAGCCTCTGATGATGAAAAATATATTACCCTTACTAAAACCATCACTACTAGTTCTAATGAACTCTACCTTGTAAATAATGAAACTGGAGAACGGACCAAGTTATCCGTAGATGGAGAAGAAGCAACATACAATCCACAATTCTTCAGCAAAGACAATAAGTTTCTTTACTATATGACCGATCAAGGGGGAGATTTTCAATATTTAGTAAAATATGAACTCGAGTCTGGAAATAAAGAAACTCTTTTCGAGACCAACTGGGATGTATGGTACGCATACGAATCGTGGAACAGTAAGTATAGAGTAATCGGTATCAATGAAGACGGCAAGACAACGGTTAAAATGTTCGATACAGAATCCGGAGCAGAGCTGGATTTTCCAGACATTTCTGGCAAGAGTGTAAGTGGTGTATCTATCTCTCGTGATGAATCACAGATGATCATCTATGCCGCAAGTTCTCGAACTCCGACAGACATGTACCTCCACAATTTCGCGACGGGAGAAACGAGTCAATTGACGACAACACTAAACCCTGAAATCGAAGAAAAAAACCTAGTAGAAGGTGAAGTGGTAAGGTATAAATCCTTCGATGGGCTTGACATTCCTGCCATATATTATAAACCACATCAAGCAAGCCCTGACGAAAAAGTACCTGCTATGGTGTGGGTGCATGGTGGACCTGGAGGACAATCTAGAGTGAGTTTTTTCGAATTGATCCAGTATATGACGAACCAAGGATATGCTGTCCTTGCTGTCAATAATCGCGGAAGCTCAGGCTATGGGAAAGAGTTTTATAAAATGGATAATAAAAAACATGGTGACGTAGACCTTAAGGATTGTATCTATGGTAAGAAATGGCTGATGGAACAGAACTATATAGATTCAACTAAAATAGGAATCATCGGTGGGTCTTATGGTGGATACATGACCATGGCAGCCTTGACTTATGCTCCGGACGAATTCGAAGTGGGGGTCAATATTTTCGGTGTGACGAACTGGTTGAGAACCTTAAAATCTATTCCTCCATGGTGGGAATCGTTCAAGAATGCCCTATACGATGAACTCGGTGACCCTTACAGCAGCGACAGTACCAGACTATATAATATATCTCCGTTGTTCCATACACAACATGTCAACAAGCCCTTGATGGTATTACAAGGGGCCAATGATCCACGGGTTCTACAAGTAGAGTCTGATGAAATTGTGGCTGGAGTTAAAAAGAATGGCGTACCTGTGGAATACGTCTTGTTTCCAGATGAAGGCCATGGGTTTCTTAAGAAAGAAAACCAGATTAAAGGTTACGGAGACATCGTTAAGTTCTTGGATAAATTCCTTAAAGGGAAAGAAAAGGTCCCAGGATAATGTCTCTTATAGATAAAGATGCCGTAAGAAGTAAAATATCATCTCTGATTTCCAAGTCAATTGCTGATATCAAGGATATGGAAGGAATGACTCAACCCATATCTCCAGAAAATTCTATCGGTAGAGTGTCTAGAATGGATGCGATAAATAATAAAAGCGTCATGGAAGCTGCCCTGGCCAATAAGAAAGAGAAACTTTCTAAGCTAAAGCTTGCCCTCAACAACATAGAATCTGAAAACTATGGAATATGTTCTATGTGTGGGAATGATATTCAAGAAGGAAGGCTTATATTTCTGCCTGAGAGCACAAGATGCATACGTTGTGCAGACAGATAACTAAGAAAGAAAAAATTGATAAACGATGAAAACGATAAAAGGACCAGCCATCTTCCTAGCTCAATTTATGGGAGATAATGAACCATTTAAT
>CALIQO010000214.1 GCA_938044055.1 uncultured Saprospiraceae bacterium | reverse complement strand
TATAATGTGGATAAAAGGTGTTGTGATCTGCAATGAAATTGTGTAAATTCAGACGCTAATCAATTTCTATCAGGTGCGATTAATAAGTTCATTCATGTTTTTTCTTGGGATATTGTCTTCTAACCTAGGACAGGAATCATTAGATTCAACAAACCTGGTAAGCTTTATGGACATTTTAGTTCCTGCTAAAATGAAGTCACATCACGTTAAAGGTCTTACCATAAGTGTTGTAAAAGACTCTTCTGTTCTATGGAGTAAAGGCTATGGATATGCAGACTATGAGCTAGACCGAAAAGTAGATAAAGAGAAAACATTGTTTCAGATAGGTTCTATATCTAAGCTATTCGTATGGACAGCGGTAATGCAATTAGTAGAAGAAGGTAAAATAGATCTTAAGGAAGATATCCGATCGTATATAAAAGGATTTACAATTCCGGATAACTATGAGGAGGTTATCACCATGGAGCACTTGATGTCCCACACACCTGGATTCGAAGATTATTACTTTGAGCTGTTTTCGTATGATAGTATTCCTCCAGAATCTGTGGCAGCTGAGTTAGCTATTCATATGCCAGAAAGAGTAAGGCCTCCAGGAATGCATCCTTCTTATTCTAACCATGGTACAGCCATAGCATCAAGCATTGTAGAATCTGTTTCAGGAATGTCATGGGATGAATATGTAGAACAGCATATAATTGATAAACTCGGTATGGTGAACTTTTCTTTTCGATACCAGGTACCGGAAAACATGGAAGATGATTTTTCTAATGGGTACTTGTTTTCTGGTGGAGAATACTATCAGAAGCCAGTTGTCAATATTCCTTTTTCAGCTGTAGGAGGAGCATACAGTTCTGCAGAAGGGATTACACCTTTTATGCTGGCCTTTCTCAATCATGGTTCTTATCAAGAAAATAGAATACTGGACTCGACTTCTGTAGATAAAATGTTTACGACCCTATATCAAGGGGGAAAAGAACTTAGAGGTATGAAGCATGGTTTCTTCGATTTAAGTAGGAATGGATATGAAATTGTCGGTCATGGTGGTGCAACAGAGTTCTTTTTTTCCAGCATGAAACTAGTGAAGGATGAAAAGGTAGGGATCTTCATTTCTGCCAATACTTCTACAGGGCGAGAAATAATTTCTGACATTACAGACGGATTTATAGATAGATACTTTCCAGGAGATGATGTAGAACCCGCTTCTATACAGCTAGCAGATAGTATTCTGCAGAGATATGATGGAAGGTATATTGCCAATCGTCGCCCGTTTAATAGATTTACGAAGAGTGTAGTTTTACTAGATAGTAGACTTGATGTTTCGGTTGACAATGGAAGACTTAAAACTTCTGGAATAGAGTCAGAATTCTGGTATCCTATCAATCGAAATACTTTTAAGAATTCAGAGAACGGTGATCTTATGAGACTGGATAGTATACGCAACAATAAGGCTATGTACCTGCACAGAGATCGGTCTCCACATGTTGTGTATGAGAGACAGAAGTGGTATGAATCTACCTTCCTTAATGCAGTGTTTTTCATTTCCTTTCTCTTGTTGGGCATTTTCTCCTTTTGTTACTGGTTAGCAGCATTCTATGCTAGAAGAAAATACAAGTCCAGAACGCTTGACAAGCTTCCTCGTATCAGTAAGATTGTTGCCATTACTGCATGGGTGTGTGTTTTTTTATTTGCACTGTTTGCGTTGACGCTGATGAGTTCCAATGAATTCGTTTTCAGAGAAAGAATCCCTACCGACTATGTCATCTTTACCATTCCCATCATAGGGGCAATCTGTATCTTAATACAGATGATTATGGCGTTGTGGCATCTAGGGAAAAAGATAAAACTTAGAGCTAAAGTATTCTACTTGATCTATTCTTTAATCGCATTAATAGTAGGAATCCAATTGTATTTCTGGGGATTCCTAGGTTATCAGTTTTAAGAGGGCATAAACGTGTATTAAGGTACACGATGTCCCATACATGCTGTCCAGATTTCGAACCACTGTGAATCGGAAATCTTGATGTCTTCAGCATCTTTAGATGTCAGCACTCTATTCAATTTACTGCTTCCCACTACAGGTCTTATTCCTGCAGGGTGATGTAACAGAAATATATAAGACATACTGTCTAGACCCCAGCCATATTTATCAGCTACTTCTTTTATTCTTGCCCTTGTTGTCACCCAGTCATAATCACTAGACTCTTCGAATAGTTTTCCACCACTCAAAGGAGACCATGCTTGTACCTCTATATCGTGGGCGTAACAATAATCTACTGTTCCGTTATGAAACGAATCCAGTTGATTGAGAGAAAGTTCAATCTGATTAGCAGCTATTGTAACATGATTACGTAGCAAGTCCATCTGACTAGGTGTAAAATTAGAAACACCTATTTTTTTCAGTAATCCACGTTCTTGTAAATGATTAAAAGCCTTACCTATTTCCACAGGATTCATCAGTGGACTGGGACGATGTAGTAAGAGAAGATCTAAGTAATCACATTGTAGGTTTTCTATTGATCTTTCGACACTGGAAACAATATGATTGTATGAATAATCATAGTGTTTTATTGTAAACTGAGGACGCTCGTCACAAGGATAACATATTCCACACTTAGATATGATTTCTACTTTTTCTCTAGTGATACCAGATGCTTTCCATCCTGCACCCCATTCTTTCTCTGTTGTGTATCCCCCATAGATGTCTGCATGATCAATTGTTGTAATGTTGTTATCAACCAGTGAAGACAAGAGTTGTGCGATATCCTCAGTGGATAAACCTGAACCCCATTTTCCCCAGTTCATCACACCTGCTATTGTTCTACTCATATTAAGAATATTGGATTTAGAAACGAAGGTAATCAGTACCTTTGTCATAATGAAGTCTTCGGTATACTTACTTGGTATGTGTGTTTTATTTTTTTCTTGTTCAGTCGAGCAACGAGATATAGTTGTATACGAAATAGGTAACCATAGAGCGATATCAATCGATCCAGTGCATGGAGCAAGGATTGTAGAATTTTCCTATGAGGATTATAATGCTATAATAACTTCAGAAGAGAATGGTGAATATTATGGCTCTACATTCTGGCCTGCTCCTCAGAGTGATTGGAACTGGCCGCCCCCTCAGGCAATAGATGAAGGAGAATATAGTAGGGTAGGAAGTATTTATACAAGTAATGTAGATAAGAACTTACAGGTCAGTGCAGGAAAAGAAATTAAAATTATGGAGAATGAGATAGCTGAAATCACTTATTCGTTAATAAATCGAGGGGGTTCAATTGTTAATATCGGGGGATGGGAAATATCTAGAGTGCGGCCGGGTCTTTCTTTTTTCCCACCTGACACTGCCTTAAATATGGAAGAGAGCAATCTTCCTGGTGTACGTATTCTGGATAGCATGGTATGGTACAAGTACGATGAACAATTGCATCCTACAGATGGTAAGAAGTATTTTGAGTCGGGGAGAGAAGGGTGGCTTGCGCATGCAGAAAGAGGTTATCTTTTTCTAAAAACTTATGCTGATGTGGATATAGCTAGTCTTCCGCCAGCACACGGCGAAATAGAATTATACACACAAGCAGATAAACCTGCCTATACAGAATTAGAGATTCATGGTCCATATATGGCATTGGCTCCAGGTGAAGAACTTGAGTTTAAAGTAAGATGGAAACTATACAAGATTCCTAAAGAAATTATTATAAAAGAGGGTTCTGTGTCCTTGTTGGAGTGGACGAGATCACTTGTAGAAAAACAGAAACAATGAAGTTACAGCGAATAGTAAAAATGAGTTTTGAACCAGAGAAGGTTACCGATTTTCTAAAAATGTACAGTCAAGTGAATCATAAAATTTCTGGGTTTCCTGGATGCCGTGGGGTAAAATTGTTGAGGGGTATAAATCAAGAGAATGTATTTTTCACCTACAGCACGTGGGATTCTGAAGAGGCCCTAAATAAATACAGAAATAGTGAGTTGTTTTCTGGGGTATGGAAAGAAACGAAATCTTATTTCAACGATCGTCCGCAAGCTTGGTCTCTAGACCTGGTTCAGTTTTCATAATTCTATTACCTTGTATCTTAAATTAAGAACAGTAATCCAGTGGAGATAATACAATGTGCAGCTTATCCTATATTCTTCGGACAGTGGGATCAGTTAGAAAACCAGATAAAGGAGAAAGAGTACTCAAGAAT
>CALIQO010000213.1 GCA_938044055.1 uncultured Saprospiraceae bacterium | reverse complement strand
CGATTAGGTTTCTGGATTATTGAGGGACCAAGTAATCCCATATAGACTGAATTAGTTATTGGAGACTAAAACCAGTTTTTCAGCCGATAAGGCAAGTCTGGTTATGGAAGTAATGCCTAAATCAGAAAAATCATCCATTTCATCCCATCGAGTCTGATTGCCTATTATATTGAAACGATACAATTTAGAACCACTGGCCATTATGATGGAATCATCGGCAAGAATTTCGAAGTCTTCGCTGCCAGGTAATGTCTTTCCTAGAATTTTAAATCGTCTGGTTAGTAAATCATAAGACTTTAAGTACCAGTCAGCATCGGAAGTCTTGCTTACTATGATGAGCTCTCCATTTGACGTAAGTCGGATGCAACGTCCTATATTTTCAGCAATTCTAGCAACCTTACCAGTTGTTACATTTCCTAAAGCTAACGTTATAGGGTCTTCTACTAGAAACAAAGCAACTTCATCCTCACTTAACCAGCAATGGTAGCCTACATTATCCAGAGATTCTAGTAGCCGTCTGCCATAATTAGAATGATCCATAGGATACAACCACAACGATTGATCTCTGCCATCACGCTCAATTCTTACGGCAGAGAAATATCTAGGGTCGGGAGAAAGTGTAGGCGAAAATTCAGATTCAACTGTCTCAGTAATCTGATATAATTTCTCTCCCGATAAATCTAATCGGATCACATCTGTTTTTTCTCGATCGTACTTATTAGAAGTAATGTACAAGTTGTTCTCATCGAAGAAAGAAGGCTGGTTGTTGTAACCAGGATCGTTAAATCCCGTTAATTCAATCGGGTTATCAAAGTATATGGTATCGCCTTCTAATTCATAGTCTAGAAGAAACATAGTAGTCGATGGCAATTGAGCATGTAGATCTGTGCATGTCCACACCGCAATCAATAATAAGAGAATCCTTGTCATATTACATTCTTTTCAGGAACCGAAAAGATAAGCAATCTAGTCCACATCAGCTGACATAAACAGCCTATTCCATCGTATACCGTTGCTTATGCTGCCATTAACTGTGCTAAACCACACGAATAATGGCTTTCCTAGTATGTGGTCAAATGGCACAAAACCCCATGCACGACTGTCCTCAGAGTTGTGGCGATTGTCACCCATGGCCCAGTAATAATCTTGCTTGAATGTATATGAGTCTGTCTCCTCACCATTGATGAAAAACCGGCTACCTTCTTGCTTCAGTTCATTGCCTTCGTATACTGCAATTGCTCTTTTATAGAGGGAGATGTTTTCAGGAGTCAATTTAAGCGTAGACCCTTTAGCAGGAATCCATATGGGCCCATAGTCATCAATGCTCCATGACGGGTAATTCGTAGGATCATGTGGGAAAAGATTGACAGGGTCTGGCTTGTTCTCTACAATCTTAAACTCAATTTTGGGATCCAGTGTCTTCATGAATTCGAGTTGAGCTGGATCTAATACGAACATGTATCCGTATTGACCTCTGTATAAATCAGAATCTTCTCCGATACCCTTGTCCATCAACCGCTTCCTTACGGCTGTGTTTCTGATATCCATAGTCGCCCCTTGAGAAGGGATCATATCATAATTGAACTGTATCTTTTCTGGTCTATTCTGCTTCACACCGTCTATATAGATGTCTCTGTTCCTTACCTCTAGCGTATCTCCAGGAAGTCCCACGCATCTCTTGATGTAATGGTCTTTTTTATCTAGTGGTCTGGTGATGATATTCTTCTCTTGAACTTGTTTTCTCAATTCTGGATCTGCAATTCCATTTCCAGCTCTCTTTACTTGTCCTACGCTGTATGATCTCACAGGGGTAAGGTATATGCTGTCTCCCACAGGCCAGTTAAATACAAATGGCTTATTCCGCTGAACATCCTGAATGGCCGGTAGTCTGTAAGAAGGGATGCTTGGTTTCTCTAGATACGATTCTCCACCTATGATCGGAATCCTGTTGTGTAACAATGGAATCATAGCTATTGTGGATGGAGTTCTCAACCCATAATGTGGTTTTGAAACGAATAAGAAATCTCCTACTTTAAGAGAACCTTCCATAGAAGGTGTCGGAATAACATATGCCTCAATAAGAAACATTCTTATAAATGCTGCTGCGAATACGGCAAAGAAAATAGATTCTACCCATTCTCTCCATACCGCTTTCTTATAGGGGCTCTTATTGATCAGTTTTTCATACTCCCTTTTCTTTCCAGCTTCTCTCGCTTCTTCAATTTTAGCGGCATAAGCAGCTTCAGCAGGAATAGTAGGGCCTAGATATTTAATCGAATTTTCTTTAGCAATTTTAAAAAACGAAAGCGGGGCATAGATGACAGCAAGGGCTGTATCTCGAAATTTGTACTGACCGAATGACCTCACTAGATCTACCGCCATGCCCGTGAAGATGAATATGTTCACTATAGGTAAGAGCAGCCATAAGGGATACCACCTAGATCTTCCGATGGCTTGCGCCCATTCTACGAAATTGACTCCTGGTATCAATCCTTTAGTCGCATCTATGTTGGCTTTAGGGAAAAGCTTGTACAAAGAGAATGAAAGAAGAATGTATGATATTAAAAAGAATATAAGTACGGTCACAATTCTAGTTTTTTGAAAATGCAGCGGCAAATATAATTTAATTACCCCAAGGTTGTTGTAGAATGTAGATTAAGGTCATGAATTATTATATATATTCCTAGATATTTGCCGTTTTAGCTCCCGTAACGGCTACATATATTTGCCATTGACTTGACGATTTATACACTATATTTAACGCTAGACTTCTAATTAACCACTTGATGGAGCGAAACTATAACATCTGGAATTATTTAAAAAAGGCTAGAGGGATTATTCTAGTCATCGGCATTGTTGCTGTTAATTACTTTTTTAAGGCTTTTCCAGATGTTGCATTTTCTGTATATACGAAAGGGTTTTTCCAAGTAATACGCGTAATCTGGGATCATACCCTAGGTTTGCTTCCATTTCCGCCTGTATATTTTTTATTCTTTGTCTTGGTTTATGTTATCTATAGATGGTTAGGTACTATAACGACTGCTTGGAAATCGAGAAGTAAGAAGAAAGGTTTAACGGTACTCTATAATATGTTTAATTTTCTGTGTTACATCTACGCGCTCTTTTATCTTCTCTGGGGTTATAATTATACCGTTCCTAGGATCAGCACACAGTTAGAGCTAGGGGAAGAAAAAAGAAATTATGATGAATTTCTTGAAGAGCTAGATCTCTATGTAGACTTTATGGAAGAACTCAGATTATCGATTCTTCCTGATACTATTGTAAAGACAAGTATTATTCCTAAGGTTGATGGACTAGAAGGCAAAATTAGAGCGGTTCAAGAAGACATATTGGCGTCTTGGGGTTACCCTACCATCGGACGTGTCCGGGTGCGGAAGCTGAAACCCGATGGTTTCATTCTGCGACTATCAGCTGCAGGTGTATATATACCCTATGTTGCAGAAGGACATATTGATCCAGGACTGCATCATATCCAGTGGCCGTTCACAATGGCTCATGAGATGGGGCACGGATATGGAATTGCTAATGAAGGGGAGTGTAACTTCCTAGCCTTTGTGAC
>CALIQO010000212.1 GCA_938044055.1 uncultured Saprospiraceae bacterium | reverse complement strand
GCGTTCATATTTTTTAATGTAATGAAGGACGGATCTCTTCTTTATTTTACTCATTACCTCAAGGTCTGCACCGCTCTCGTCAAGTGTCTTAAGCATTTCTAAGCTATCATATGCGTCTGAGAATGCTTTCTATGAGATCTTCATTTAAGAAAACCTTATCCATTTCTTCGATGCTCTATTATTATACCTTTCCTCTTTCTGCTAGTCTTTTTCTGATTCTGCTGAGAGATTCTGGCTTTACACCTAAATAACTGGCAAGGTGATATTGTGGAACCCTTGCCAGTAAGTCCGGTCTGTCAACTAAGATTTTTAAATATCTTTCTTCAGGTGTTGAGATTAAAAAATCGCTAAACATTTCTTGGTAGTTCTTGATCATTCCTTCTAGCGACATTCTTGACATGCTCTCTATTTCCGGGTGCCTGCGATACAATTCTTTTTCATCCGCAGCATTCATCACCGTTACAGTGGTGTCTTCTATGCAATCAATATAAAAATTAGAAAGGTAGATGCTGTTGTTCTGCGTAAGCGATAATATAGATTGATCTTCTGTGAAAAAGAAAATAGATCTTTCTTCTCCATCTACAATTCTATATTGTCTCAAGCATCCCTGAAAAACATGGAAGCACTGATCTACAACTTGCCCCTCCCGGATAAGAATGTCTCCTTTCTTAAAATGCTTCTTCTGAGAAAGTTCTTCTATGGAAGCAATGGCTTCCTTGGAGAAAAATTGCTGGCCACAACTTTCAGGAAGTTTTCTATTGTTGGAATCAGAAGTTGACATAGGATTAAAGATAACTGTAAATCTACAATGATGTGACGTATGTATTGACTTCTTTCTATTTTACATGTGCCATAACAACATTGCCTGTTTTCATCCCTTCAGATACGTACTGATACGCTTGACCGATTTCATCAAAAGAATAATATACTTTTTCAATAACCGGTTTATACCTTCCTTCTTCTACTTGGTGTTTTACATAATGTAAACTTTCGATAATATTACTAGGCAATGGAAATTCAACTTTCTTACCCTTACGCTTAGCTGTATATAAAGCCAGTATAGGGTTCTGAATCCATGGACCCAGTTCTGAGGATATATAGATTCCATGTGCTTTCAACAAGTGCTTACATTTTCCATATGTTGACTTCCCCACTGCATCAAAAATATAGTCATATCTCAGGTCGCATTCTAAAAAATTCTCTTCTTCATAATTGAAGATTTTATGTGCGCCAAGTTTTCTGAGTAGCTCTATGTTTTTACCATTTCCGACAGCTGTTACTTGTGCGCCTGATGCTGAAACGAATTGTGTGATTGCAGTCCCAATCCCTCCAGTAGCTCCATTGATAAGAACAGTTTTAGTGCTATCCATTTTCTTATCTTTTATCCAGTTGTAAGCATAGTGTGTTGCTTCCTGACAGGCAGCAGCTTCTATAAAGTTAAGATTGGAAGGCATATGAACCATGCCCTGATTAATAGAAACGGCTGTATATTCTGCATGGGTAGAAAGACCCTCATCTCTAAACCCCATGACCCTATCTCCTACCTTATATTGATCTACAGATTTTCCCACCTTAACAACCTCTCCGGAAAAATCTGTTCCTAGGACCAAGCGTTTCGGTTTCATAAAACCAATAAAGAACCGCATGATAAATGGCTTAGCATTAACCAATGCGCAACCTGTCCTATTGATGGTAGAGGCATGGATTTTAACCAACACTTCGTCTTCCTTAATATCTGGTATGGGAATGTTCCTGATTTCTATTTCAGAAAAATCGACATACCGATCTCTTACTGCCGCCTTCATAGTATCTGTACTTATCATAGGTTGATGTACCATTGTTGTTTACAATTTAAAAATATACTCGATACATAAGGTTAGGAAATATTCCAAACTGTGTCAAGTATCCTATCGATTCTGGTTCTTCTACATCATAAAACTCATCTATGCGCCCCTTGTGGTTCGTAACGTTATCTATGTTTAGAAAAAGCTCATGCGTTGTATTTCCCTTGTCCCACTTATAGGTTGCAGAAATATTAATCTGATATAGATCTTCTAGTCTTCTATCATAGGGTTTTCTTTCGTCGTAAAACAAGCCCTCTTCAGGTTGCACGGCAAGTGACCCTTCGCGATTTCTGAGTAATGGTGTTATGCGTTTTCCCCCGCTATAGAATGCTTTGAAATTTAAAGTCAAGGTCTGGTTGTTGTGCTTACCGAGTCTTGTATATTCTTTTCCGAAAAGTAGGTTGGCAGTATAATTACCATTGAAGCGGGTATCTCTTTCTACACCATCCATGGCCGTATATTTAGATTCATATAGAGATGCATTAAACAAGTAATAAAAATCATTCTGAAAATATCTTTCTATGGTAAACTCAACACCATAATTTTTTCCTGTACCTGTATTAACTAAATCTACATATCTAAAGTCCAGTGTTTCATTGATGGTTGCATAACTACTCGATGAGTCATTTTCAACCGGTAGATTAAATAAGTTCTGATAATACACTTCCACCTTAGCTCTCGTGTTGTCACCTATTGTTTTTTCTACGCCTAAAACATAATGATCAGAATCTAGTAAATCAAGATCAAGGTTGGGTTGAGAAATCATTCCGTGTTCATCTGTTACTTGGGTGAAATAATTATGGATGCTTTCCATGGTGCTGTGTTCTCCATAGCCTGCATGTATGGTCGTCGTTGTGGTCGCCTTCCATGCAATTGCTGCCCTGAATTCAAACCTTGATTTTTTATTGAATAAAACATTCATATTGTGAATTCCTCCGATAGCTGTTAGTCGATCATTGTGGTTGTATTTATAATTAAAAAAGTTTCTCAGTGTTCCGATGTGTTCATTAAAATCAAGAAGCGATTGACGATCCATAGAAAGCGTATTCAATCTATTCTGATTGATCTTAAATCCGAATCTCGCGTACTTGGTTCCGATCATCCACTTGTGTCTTGCGCTGTGCTTGTAGTGGAAAGTAGAAGAAACCCTGGTAACTGATTTAGATAGGTCATTAGAAAAATTTAATCTTCTGTCTTGTAGTGAATCGAGATCAGGTATGTTCTCTTCGGAAAGGACATATTCATTCTCATATATCTTGTCATCTATGCCTTCATATGATTGCATGATTCCGGTCTTGAGATAGCTTTTAGCATTAATGTTTATGGTATGATTAATTCCTAGATTTATCAAGTGAGCTTCTTTCTCATAATCCTCTATGATTTCAGGACGCATGAATGCATCACCCGGAGTCACCCATGTCTGTGGGTTTACATCTTCCCATAAAAATGCACTTTTCCCTCCGAGCCCATATATCGACAATACGCCTAGTTGTCTGGTAGGCAATACAATTTTAAATGCTGCATCTTGAAAAGTAGGTACTCCAGCAATATCGCCTAGTAAGCCCAGGTCGTTAACTAATCCAGCAGTGGAATATCTATAATTAAATAGAAAGGAACTTCCACTTTCTTTTTTAATCGGTCCTTCATAGGTAAGGTCTAAGCCCAGTAATCCTATGCCCGCTACTGCTTCATGTTTTTCATTGTTTCCGGTTCTCAATTTCACATCATAGATCCCTGAAATTACATCTCCATATTCTGCACTGAAAGCACCAGTATGAAAATCTGAATCATCCAGAATATTATTGTTGAGGGTGCTTACCGATCCACCTACTGCACTCTGATCTCCGAAATGGTTGGGGTTGGTTATCTGCATTCCTTCTAGCCTCCACTGCATATACTTAGGCGAATTTCCACGGATGATAATATCGTTTCCTCCATCACCTGTAGTGCTTACTCCAGCGAAGTTAGCGACGATTCTAGATGGATCGTTAAAACCTCCTGCATATCTACTGGTCTGCTCTGGTGATATCGATCTAGCACTTATAAGAGACATGGGATTCAATGGTTTTCCCTTTTCTTTATAAGCCGTCACAGTTACAGAATTTAGGACTATTGTAGATTCAACGAGGCTGATTTTAAGAACAACTTCTTTAGCCGAGGTTACGACAACATTGGGAATAATTTTATTCTGATAACCCAGATAAGAAACCAATATATTGGTTCTTCCGATTGGTACATTGTCTAACCTAAACCTACCCTTTTCATCTGAGGCACAGAAAATCGTATCTGTATGTGTTGTAACAATTACATTGACACCTACAAGAGGAGTTTCGCTATCTCCATCCACTATTGTACCTCTTATGGTCTGGGTGTGAGATTGCGCATCGATAGAACATGTGCATAAAACAATGAAGGCCACTAAAATCGTTTTCATATTTCTTTCTTTAGGCCTAAAGGTCCATCAGATTGAAATAGAATTCATTGACTTAAGTTAAGAAGTGCATCATATGGGTTTCTGTAAATTATATTCCTACTTCATCTCATCCAGATAAGAAGCGATATCTTGGCGTTCATATTTTTTAATGTAATCTAGGACGGACCTCTTCTTTATTTTACTCTTTACCTCAAGGTCTGCACCGCTCTCGACAAGTGTCTTAAACATTTCTACACGGTTATACTTTACAGCGTACATCAGTGGAGATTTATCTGCACAGATGTGATCAAGATCAGCCTTGTTATCCAGTACGTGATGGAACACTTGCATCGCTTCATACTTAATGGCTAGAATAAGCAGGTTATAATTGTCACCAGAAATCATCAGACATTCATCGAGCTTGTTTGTTTCTAGATGGGACTTCAATTGAGCTACATCGTCGTGCTGTATAATTTCTTTTACTTGAGCAGAAAGCATAATTGTGCTCAAGGCAAATAGCGCGGTAAAAAATACATGTTTCATTTTATACTTTTTTAAGTGGTTCATACTGGAGGATATCTCCAGGTTGGCAATCGAGTTCATGACAGATCGCTTCTAAAGTTGAAAACCGAATGGCTTTGGCTTTTCCCGTTTTTAATATAGAAAGATTAGCTGTTGTGATTCCGACCTTAGCCGCGAGTTCATTAGATCTCATCTTGCGCTTAGC